>JAAAPH010000141.1 GCA_009908415.1 Bacteroidota bacterium | reverse complement strand
GCTCCAATGATGGGCGCATCGACGTCACGCTTCCGGCGGACGCCGGCGTCCGCCTGCTGGCCGAGACCGACTACGGCACGATCGACGTCGGCTTCCCCGTCACCACGCAGGGTGCCATCAGCGAGCGCCTTGACGCGGTCGTGGGGGGCGGCGGGCCAACCGTGCACCTCGTCTCCGGCGATGACATCACGATCCGACGCGCTGAGTAATCCCCTTTTACCCCTCGCATTCCACCAATCCCCTCCGCCATGCTTCGTAACTACTTGACCACAGCCCTGCGCACCCTGCGGCGGCGGCCCGGCTTCACGGCCCTCAACATCATTGGCCTTGCCCTCGGGCTGGCCTGCTGCCTCTCGATCGGGCTCTACGTGCACCACGAACTGAGCTACGACACCCACCATGCCGAGGCCGACCGGATCGTCCGCGTCGTCCAGAACACCGACAGCGACGGCACGGCGTGGGTCGGCGGGGCCATGGCGCCGCTCCTCGCCGAGGACTTCCCGCAGATCGAAGAGATCGTGCGCTTCCACCGCACCAACACATCCGTGCGCCGACCCGACGAGCAGCAGCTCGTCGAGGTCCGCAACTTCATCTATGCCGACTCATCCGCATTCGACGTCTTCTCGTTCTCGCTCCGAAAAGGTGACCCGGCCACGGCCCTCGCGCAGCCTCGCACGCTGGTCCTCACCGAAGAAGCGGCCCTCCGGCACTTCGGCGACGAAGATCCGATGGGCCAGACGCTCCTCGTGGGGGAGCGCGAACTGACCGTGACCGGTGTGATGGACGACTTGCCGGCGACGACGCACATGGCCATCGACATGATGACGTCGATGGCTACGTTCAAGGTCAACCAGTTTGGCAGTGCCAAGCCGCGCTTCGGCAGTTTCTGGTGGCCGCTCACCTACACCTACCTGCTGCTCGAAGAGGGCGCCTCCGCCGCGGCTCTCGCCGAGCAGCTCCCGGAGTTCATCCAGCGCCACCGCGACCCGACTGCGGCGGCCGCATACGTGCCCGATCTGCAGCCGCTCACCGACATCCACCTCCGCGCCGAGCAGTCCGGCGACTGGACGACGGGTGGCAACATCGCCACGGTGGTTCTCTTCGGCGGCATCGCCGTGTTCATCCTGCTTCTGGCGTGCGTCAACTTCATGAACCTGGCGACGGCCCGGGCGGCCGAGCGGGCCAACGAAGTCGGCGTGCGCAAGGCCATGGGGGCCGGGCGGGGGCAGCTTATGGGCCAGTTCTTTGGCGAGGCGCTCCTGCTCAGCGGGGGCGCGGCGCTCCTATCCATGGGCATCACCGCGGCGGCGCTGCCGGCCTTCCGGGACCTGGCGGCGCGCGAGCTGGCGTGGCCGGCGCTGGGCGACCCGTTCTGGGCGCTCGTGGCGGCAGCCGTTGGCCTGACGGGGCTCGTGGCGGGCAGCTATCCGGCGCTGTACCTGTCGCGCTTCCAGGCGGCGACGGTGCTCAAGCAGCAGGGCCGCACGCGCGTCGGCGGGGCGGCGTGGCTGCGGCGCGGGCTCGTCGTCTTCCAGTTTGCCGTCTCCGTAGCCCTCATCGCGGGGACGGCGATTGCGTATCAGCAGCTCGACTTCCTGCAGACGGCGGACCTCGGCTTCGACAAGGAGGCGCTCGTCACGGTGGACATCAACGGCGGCGGACAGTTTGACGCGATGATCCAGCAGTTCGAGCGGACGCCGGGCGTGCAGGCCGTGACGGTGGCCTCCGGCACGCCGGGCATCAGCGGCATCGGCAACCCGCGCGTTGAGCTGGCGCCCTTCACGCCGCCCGAGCAGTTGGAGCAGGCGGGCACACGCATGCAGCACCAGCTGGTGGGCTTCGATTACTTCGAGATGCTGGGCATCGAGGTCCTCGCGGGGCGCACCTTCTCCGAAGACCGGCCGGCCGACCTCGGGCAAGCCATCGACACCCCGAATGAGTTCCGCGACACGTCGTACGACGAGCGGGCCTTCGTGATTAACCGCGCCATGGCCGAGGCGCAGGGCTGGACGCCCGATGAGGCAATCGGCAAGGACATGCGCGCCTTCTCGTACGAGAACGGGAATACGTACATGGACCACCGCGGGACGGTCGTCGGCGTGGTGGACAACTACCACGCCCGGCCGCTCTACGAAGCCATCGAGCCGATGGTCTTCGAAACCTCGGTCTTCCCCAACGACGAGGGGGCGTACGTGAACGCGTCGATCTACCTCGTACAGCTCGCGCCCGGCAGCGCCGCCACGGCGATGGACCGCCTGCAAGAGGCGTGGAACGAGGTGCGTCCCAACGCCCCGTTCGAGGCTTCATTCGTCGACGCTGAGCTTGATGCGGAGTACCGCGCCGAGCAGCGCCTCGGCCAGCTGATTGGCCTCTTCAGCGGGCTGGCCATCGTGATCGCGTGCCTCGGCCTCTTCGGGCTCGCCGCGTACACCGCGCAGCAGCGCACGCAGGAGATCGGCATCCGCAAGGCGCTGGGCGCCTCGCTCGGCGGGCTCGTCGTGAACCTGTCGAAGGAGTTCGTGGCACTGGTGGGTGTGGCAATCCTCGTGGCGGCGCCGCTCGCCTACTGGGGCATGCAGCAGTGGCTGCAAACGTTCGCCTACCGGATCGACGTGGGCGTCGGCACGCTCGTGGGCGCCGGCGCGGTGGCGCTCTTCATCGCGCTGGTGACGGTGAGCACGCAGACGCTCCGCGCCGCCCGCATCGACCCGGCCGAGGCGCTGCGCAGCGAATGACATCCATTGCCGATTGACGAATGCCGACTGGGGGATTGGACAAACGACCCGCCCCCGACAATCCCCCCAATCGACCATCCCCCAATTCATGCTTGGTAGCTACCTCCGAACGGCCGTGCGCTCGCTCCGGCGTCACCTTGGCAC
>JAAAPH010000304.1 GCA_009908415.1 Bacteroidota bacterium | reverse complement strand
CGCGTGGCTTCGGCGGCCGCGCGGGCGTCGGCGGTGATGGGGGCGGTGCCGCGGTACACCTGCGAGCCGACGTGGTCGACGTGGTCGTACGCGCCGCTGGCCGCAGCGCTGGCGCGGAGCGCGTACGTGCGCGCCACGACGGCCATCGCCTTCATGCCCTCCGTGTCGTCGAGCGTGTATTCGCTGGCGACCACGCTCGCCACGTAGTCCTCCAACGGCACGGCGTTCACGAGTTGCAGCCCGTCGGGTTGGGCCGTGTCGGCGTGGATGGCGAGGGTGCCGGTGTAGGTGCGCGGGCCGCCGTCCTGCGGGGCGATCGACCACCGCGCGCCACGGGTCGTGGGCCGGACGTGGAGCGACTTGGCGTAGAGGCCGCCCTGGCCCAGGCGCATGTACACCTCACCGCTGCGGGTGCCGAGCGTTGCATTTTCCCCGGCGTCGAGCCGGGCCAGCGTGTTGGCGTCGGTGCCGGTGGTGAGGCGCAGGGTTCCGTCCACGGCGCGCAGCGTGACGCGATCAACCCGGTCGGCATCGAAGAGACGCACGCGTACGAGATGCCCCGCGTCTTGGGCCCGCACCGGGATCACGCCCGCGGCGGCGAGCAGGACAAGGCACAGCGCCGTAAGGAAGCGATGCATGCGGAGAGCCATGGCATCCAAAGGGTCGGTGAAAAAATCCAACGTGAGTCTGCACAGGGAGTCCAGCGGGAGCGCGCAGTTGGATGATGCGATACGGAAAGGTCGAATGCAATGGGGAAGCGGTTCGATGACCGTATCAGCCACGCGTTCTTCACAAACACCGCCGACGGGCGGGAGTACATCGCTCGCAAAATCGCTCCGATCAATCACAGGTTGCTCTTCATGCTTGTCGACACGCACGCCCATATCTACCTCGACCGTTTCGACGAGGACCGTGACGCCATGCTGCAGCGGGCCCGTGACGCGGGCGTCGAAACCATCGT
Organism: Bacteroidota bacterium; assembly: GCA_009908415.1. Lineage (GTDB taxonomy): Bacteria > Bacteroidota > Rhodothermia > Rhodothermales > Salinibacteraceae > JAAAPH01. The sequence continues at coordinate 1,934 of JAAAPH010000304.1, read as the reverse complement.
CATGCCGGCGATCGATGTCCCATCCATTGAACAGGCTGTGGCGCTTTGTGAGCGATACGAGGGGCTGTACGCGATGGCCGCGCTGCACCCGTCCGAGACCGACGATGCCACGGAGGCCGATTTTGAGGCCGTCAAGGCGTGGTGCGACGACCCGCACGTCGTGGCCGTCGGCGAGAGCGGACTCGATTATTACTGGGACCGCTCCTTCGACGAGAAGCAGCAAACATTCTTCCGCCGCCATATCCGGTGGGCCATCGAGGCGGACCTGCCGCTCATCATCCATAACCGAGAGGCCACCGACGACGTGCTCCGCATCCTGGAGGAGGAGAAGGCGGCGGCCGAGCATCCCGGCCGGCTACGCGGCATCCTGCACTGCTTCGTCGATCCGCCCGAGGTGGCGGCGAAGGCCCGCGATCTCAATTTCCTCGTCGGCCTCGGCGGCATCCTCACGTTCAAGAACAGCGACGTGGACGAATATGTGCGCAACATTCCCATGGAGCAGATCGTGGTGGAGACCGACGCGCCGTACCTCGCCCCGGAGCCGAACCGTGGCCAGCGCAACGAGCCCGCCTACGTGCGCCACGTGGCCGATACGCTCGCCCGCGTCAAGGACCTGCCCGTCGCGGAGGTCGAGCGGATCACGACCGAAAACGCCCGCCGGATCTATGGGCTGGATTGAATGCGGGCGGGTGGGGAGAATGTGAGCGGACGTGCTAGGGGGCAGCCCGCGCTGTCAATGCCGATCCCACATGAGGGCACAGCCCGATTGACGGAGCAAAGCGGAGCTAAATCCGGAACCCGGTACGGGGGCTCCATCAGCCATCAGATTCTGAATCGAGTTCAGAATGACAAGGGATCTCCAACCTTCAACGCTCAACCCACAACGCAAAAAGCCCCCGACCCGGGACGTGCCCAAGTCGGAGGCTTTTGGTTAGTGCGTCAGAGCGAGTCGGCGATTACTTCTCGTCCTCGCCCTCGTCGACCACTTCGTAGTCGACATCTTTTGCTTCTTCGCCTTCGGCGTCCGCTTGTGCACCGGCCGCGCCGTTGCCGCCAGCCGATGCGCCTTCCTGGGCCGCCTGCTGTTGGGCCTGCTGTTGGGCCTGCTGTTGGGCCTCTTGCTGGGCCTGGTAGATCTCCTGGCTGGCCGCCTGCCACTTCTCGTTCAGGGTTTCGAGGGCCGACTCGACGTCGCTGATGTCACTGTCGGCGTCGGCGTCTTCGAGCGCCTCTTCGAGCTGTTCGACGGCCGTCTCGATCTCAGCGCGCTTGTCGTCGGAGATCTTCTCGCCGTACTCTTCGAGGTTGTCCTTGGTGGTATAGGCCATCGAGTTCGCCTCGTTGATCGTGTCGGCCCGCTCACGCCGCTTCTTATCTTCCTCGGCGTTCTCCTCGGCCTCTTGGCGCATCCGCTCGATCTCTTCGTCGGAGAGCCCGCTGGACGCCTCGATGCGGATGGACTGCTCCTTGCCGGTCGCTTTGTCCTTGGCCGACACGTTGAGGATGCCGTTTGCGTCGATGTCGAACGTCACCTCGATCTGCGGCGTGCCTCGCGGTGCCGGCGGGATGCCGTCCAGGTGGAAGCGGCCAATCGTGCGGTTGTCTTTGGCCATCTCGCGATCGCCTTGCAGCACGTGGACCTCGACCGATGTCTGGTTGTCCGCCGCCGTCGAGAAGATCTCGCTCTTCTTCGTCGGGATCGTCGTGTTGGCCGAGATGAGCTCGGTCATCACACCGCCGAGCGTCTCGATGCCGAGGCCCAGCGGCGTCACGTCGAGCAGCAGCACGTCTTCAACATCGCCGCTCAGGACGCCGCCCTGCACGGCCGCACCTACGGCCACGACTTCGTCCGGGTTCACGGACTTGTTCGGATCCTTGCCGAAGAAGTCCTTCACGACCTCCTGGACGAGCGGGACGCGCGTCGATCCGCCTAC
>JAAAPH010000161.1 GCA_009908415.1 Bacteroidota bacterium | reverse complement strand
CGTCAAGTATCGTATCCTTAAAGCCCAACAGGCTCAACGTCACCGCGAAGGGCGGATTGACGTTGAGCGTCTGCAACAAGTCCAAATATCGAGTCAGCCCCTGAACTGTGATATCATCGATGGCTTTGCCATTGAAGAATAAGTTGTTCTCGACTGAGTGAGCAACATTGGCGGTTACAGCCTCGATCGCCCCATTCCGGAAAAGTTGCGTGTAACATGGCGTCGTTCCATCTACATGAGGGTATGTCATGAAGCCATCGAGATTGAGCCTGTCATTGTAGGAGGTGGCACGCAGGGGTCTCAATTCCGGTGGTTCAATCCCGGTGATGTCGATGGAAGTGCTTCGGGTAAATGCTTCAAATGGGACGATATGAAGAACGTATTTCGGTTCGTTTGGCAAAGGAACTGGAGTTTCGCCCGCAACGATGCGACCTATGCGTTCGGTGCGAAACTCCTTGATTCGGTCAAGTGCAGACCCCGTTTGCTCGAATGCGGCACGTATTTCTGATACGTCCATTGCATGGCGCCCGGCTGAATTGCGGGTGTAGAAGTGCCGATTACTTTGAACTCGATGAGGGGCGGCCCAACTGCGAGGTACTCCTATTAGGAAGACAAATCCTTCCTCGATGGGTACGGGTTTAATTTGGTGGCCAGTAATGCGAGGATCGACCCCGTTCCGCATAAGGTTTTCAAACCATTGGAGTTGTTCGTCAACGTCATCCACTCGTATCGGGTGCAAATCGGAGGCGCATCGCTCCTCCTCAGCTACACCGAGAATGAGCACCCCGCCTCCGGCATTCGCAAAAGATGTGACCTCAGCCAGAATCTTCTCTTGGCGAACGAGCTCTCGTTTGTACTCAAGATTTCTACCCTCGGGGACGCTATTCTCAATGAGTACGTAGAGATCGCTTTCTTCGACCTGACTGAGAGGTTTGCCCTGCAGCTGCATAATTGATCGTACCGGTCGGTGTCGTCAGCGATAAGTGTGTGTTGAACCTAACTCATCATTCAAGTCATCGATTCCTCGTCTCTCTGTTCGCTGCTTCATCCTTTCCAGGCTGTCTCGTATCTTGACACTCCCACGCGCCCAACCACCCACACGCCCATACCCAAACGATGTCTGTTGATCGCCGTCGATTCCTTGAAAGCTGCTCCGCCCTCGGGCTGACGGGACTCTTCCCCGGCGCCCTGTACGCCCACGTCAACGACGCCTCTGCCAACGCATCGCCCGCAGCGCAGGAGACGCCCATCACCGTCGAGCACGTGGCCGCGGCCGAAGAGATTGCGGGGCTCAGCTTCAACGCGGAGGAGCGCGAGCTCATTGCGGAGGGACTGAACGAGAAGTTGCAGCAGGTCGAGGCGCTGCGGGAGGTCGATCTGCCCAACGCGGTCGTTCCGTCGTCCACGTTCGACCCGCGCATTGGCGGCGCCACGATTCCGGATGACGACACGCCGATGCGGTGGACGCCCCGCCCCGTCGAGCGGCCCGCCAGCGACGAAGACTTGGCGTTCATGACGGTGGGCGAGCTGGCGTATCTGTTGTCCACCCAGCAAGTCACGTCGATGGAGCTGACCGAGCTGTACCTGCGTCGGCTGCGCGAGCACGACCCGGTGCTCAAGGCGGTCATCACCTACACCGAGGACCGCGCGCGGCGGCAGGCCGAGCAGGCCGACGCCGAGATTGCAGCCGGCAACTGGCGCGGCCCACTGCACGGCATCCCGTGGGGCGCGAAGGACCTTCTGGCCGTCGAAGGCTACCAGACGACGTGGGGCGCCGCGCCGTATCAGGATCAGACCATCGACGAGACGGCGGCGGTCGTGCAGATGCTGGACGACGCCGGCGCCGTGCTCATCGCCAAGCTCACGCTCGGTGCGCTGGCGTGGGGCGATGTCTGGTACGGCGGAGAGACCAAAAACCCGTGGAATGTGGAGCAGGGGAGCAGCGGCTCCTCGGCCGGGCCCGGCTCGGCCGTGTCGGCGGGCTGCGTGGGGTTTGCCATTGGCTCGGAGACGCTCGGCTCCATCGTGTCGCCGTCGACCCGCAACGGCATCACGGGCCATCGGCCCACGTACGGCGCTGTGCCGCGGACCGGCGCGATGGCGCTTTCGTGGACCATGGACAAGCTCGGCCCGATGGCGCGCTCCGCCGAGGACTGCGCGCTCGTCTTCGACGCCATCCGCGGCGCCGACCCGGGCGACCCCGCTTCGGTCGACATGCCGTTTCCGTATCAGCAGGGATTCGACGTGACGGAGCTCCGCATCGGCTATCTGCCCGATGCGTTCGAGGGAGACTACGACAACGCCGCCGCCGATCAGGCCACGCTCACTGTGCTCCGCGACGACCTCGGCCTCGACCTGCAGCCCATGGTGCTGCCGACGGACATGCCGGTCGACGCCATCCTCAACACGCTCGACGTGGAAGCGGCCGCTGCGTTCGACGAACTGACACGCACCCGCGGCGTCGACACGATGGTGCGGCAGGGCGAGAACACGTGGCCGAACGTCTTCCGCACGGCGCGCTTCGTGCCGGCCGTCGAGCATGTGCAGATGAGCCGGGCACGCACCGTCCTCATGCAGCGCGTGCACGAGGTCATGCAAGACGTCGACGTCTTCGTGTCGCCCTCGTACCGTGGCGGCACGCTGGGTATCACGAACCTGACGGGCCATCCGGCCATGTGCGTGCCGAATGCGTTTCGCCCGCTGGAGGATGCCCCCGACTCGCCGCGCCGCGAGCCCGACAGCATCACGTTCGTCGGCGCGCTATACCAGGACCACCACGCCATCGCGCTGGCTCAGGCCTACCAGGGCGTGACGGACTTCCACCGCCGCCGCCCGCCGATCCAATAGGTTTCGTTGGCACGTTAGAACGTTGAACGGTGGAAGGTCGGATGCTGAA
>JAAAPH010000199.1 GCA_009908415.1 Bacteroidota bacterium | reverse complement strand
GAAATCGGATCCTCAAACTGATCGCATCGGCCGACCTCGGATCCGTCGCCGCCGTATTCCGGGGCGAGCTCTTTCTGGTTGTCGTACGCCTGATCGTAGTAGCAGTACGGCCAGCCAAAGTCATCGCCTTCGTCGACCTTGAAGAATTCACTGGCCGGAAGCAAGTTGCTTTCCTCCTGCGTGTAGAGGTCCGGCCAGAGCGAGTGCAGCTGGTCGCGGCCGTGCTGCACGACGTACAGGTTGTCGGCGTGGTCACCCCACGTGATGGCGACGGCGTTGCGAATGCCGGTGGCGTAGCGTTGGCCGTGCTCGGTCTGCGTCTGGCCGAGCTCATCGGCGCTGAACCGCCACACGCCGCCCTGCCGCTCCAGCTCCGGGCACGGATCCTGGCCCGGAGAGCCGGCCGTACGGGACTGCTGCTGGCAGGCGTTGGAGGGGCCGCCCACGTTTACGAACATGTTGCCATTTCCGTCGAAGGCAAACGGCTTCACTGCATGCGATCCTTGCTCGGGGAAGCCACTCGCCACCACCTCGCGCTCGCCGGTGGGGACCAGTTCGCCGTCGGTCATCTGATACCGCCAGACGGCCGAGTCCGGGGCGAAGTAGAGATAGCCATTCCGCAGGCCAATGCCGGTCCCGCCCGACGCGCCGAAGCGCTCCTCGACGTCGGCCGTGCCGTCGCCGTCGCTGTCGCGCAGGGCTACGACGCCGCCCCCTTTGTGCATTTGCCGAAGCGCTGCATACACGTCCCCGTTCTCATGGACGGCGATGTGCCGAACGCGCCCGAGCGTGTCGGCGAACACGGAGGCACAGAAGCCATCCGGCAGCGAGAGACTGCCGTTGTCGGGGGCGCACTCCATACTCGCCGCGGTGGAGGTATCGGAACGGCTGCTCTGCCCGCCGCATGCTGCGAGCCCAACGGCCAGTATCATCACGAGGCTCGCCCATCCGGCGCGAAAAAAAGGTCGGAAAGCTCCAGGAGAAGGATGCATGTTATGCACCTGTTCGTTGGTGGAAGCCATCGAAGGAGGACATACCCCCCAGAACCCCGAGGGCTCTCTGAGGAGTAGCGCACGAAGTGCAAGATACAAGATCGAACGATCAGGATACAGTCTCGCCCAAACCGGTCGTCCATGCGTCCGTTTCCATCCCGGCGTTGGCGAAAGCCTCTACCATGGCAGCCTGCACGCGATCGGCCGTGTCCGGGCCGTGGCACCACGCAAAGAGGCTCGGTCCCGCTCCAGCGATCGAGCACCCCAGCGCGCCGGCCGACCGGGCCGCCGCCTGTACCGACCGAAACCCGGGAATCAGATGCGCGCGGTGCGGCTCAACGAGGACATCGTCGAACGAGCGGCGAATGAGGTCGAGGTCGCCCTGGAAGCAACCGGCGATGAAGCCGGCGAGATTGGCCGAATGCTGAACGGTGGTACCGAGCGGGACGGCGTCCGGCACCACCCGGCGGGCCGCCCGCGTCTCGATCGCCATGTGCGGCCGCACAAGGACGCACCGGATGCGCTCGGGAATGGGGATGGGGACCACGTCGAGCGGGTCCAGCGCGCGCGTGAGGACGAGCCCGCCGTACAGGCTTGGTGCCACGTTGTCGCCGTGCAGGGCCCCGCTCGCCACGGCTTCGCCTTGCAGGGCGTACCGAAACATCGCGTCGGGCGCAAGCGGCACGTCCAGAAGCTGGCTGGCCGCTCGGATGGCCGCCACGGCCGAGGCCGCGGATCCGCCCATCCCAGATCCGAGCGGGACGCCCTTTTCGATGGCGAGCGCAAAACCGAACGAGAGCTCGCGCTCGTCGATCAGTCGAAGCAGCCCCTTGGTCGCCGTGTTCTTTACCGGATCACGGGGCAGGTCCGTTACCACGCCGGTAATGGACTCGATGCGGACCGTCGGCGTGTGCGTGCGGCGGATGTGGACGCGGTCGCCCACGGCCGGGAAGACGCACCCTAGCGCGTCGTAACCAACTGCCACGTTGCCAATGGAAGCCGGGGCAAAAGCGGAGGCGACGTCGGCTTCGGCCACCTCGCGGTCGCCATCTAAACGGTCAGAGGAACGGTCCATGCGGGTTGCCTCGGTGAAGCACAGGACTACGACGGCACGCGCAGCAGATCCGCAAACACACCGGCGGCGGTGACCTCGGGGCCGGCGCCAGGGCCTTGCACCACCAGGGGATTCGTGTTGTAGCGCTGCGTGCGGAACTGCACGATGTTATCCGTATGGTTGATCCGCGCGAAGGAATGCTCGGCGTCGTAGCGGCGCAATTTCACGGACGCTTCCCCGGTGTGATCGACCGAGCCGACAAAGCGCAGAACCTGATCATGCTCGCGCGCCTCGCGCAGGATGGCCGTCATGCGATCGTCGTAGTCGGCCAGCCGGTCGAGGAAGTCGTCGACCGACCCGGCATCCAGCCCCGCCGGCACGAGGCTCTCCACGGTCACGTCGTCCAACGACAGATCCAGCCCAATCTCGCGCCCCAGGATGACGATCTTGCGGGCCACGTCCATCCCGGACAGGTCGTCGCGCGGGTCGGGTTCGGTGAAGCCATTGGCCTTGGCCTCGCGCAGGATGTCGGAAAACGCCCGCTCCCCGTCGAATGCGTTGAACAGGTACGACAGCGTGCCCGAGAGAATGCCCTCGATGTGCTCCACGCGGTCGCCCGTCTCGATCAGATTGCGCAGCGTTTGGATGATGGGCAGGCCGGCCCCCACCGTCGTCTCGTAGAGGTACTGCGGGCCGGGCCCGCGGCTCGACCGGCGCAGCGCCCGGTAGACGTCTTGGCCGCTCGTGTTGGCCTTCTTGTTGGGCGTGATGACGTGGATGCCCCGCTCCAGCCACGCGGGGTAGTGGTCGGCCACTTCCTGGCTGGAGGTGCAGTCGATGAGGACGGCGTGCGGATGGTAATCCG
>JAAAPH010000163.1 GCA_009908415.1 Bacteroidota bacterium | reverse complement strand
GGCGTCCGGATCCTGCCCGTCGAGGTTGCGGAAGCGCGGGATGTAGATGCCGTTCGGGCGGTGCCCGAAGGCCGCGCGGTCGTTGACGCCGGGGATGTCGCCCGTGGCGCCGGCCTGGTAGGGATGATCCATCAGGTAGCGGCCGAGCGCGCCACTGGAGTTGGCGAGTCCGTTGCGGAAGCGCGACGAGGTTGAGTTGAGCAGGATCTTCGTCGAGCCGAGCGTGGAGGCGCATAGGAAGACGATGCGCCCCGAAAATTCGAGGCTCTCCTTCGTGTTGGCATCGACGACGCGGACGCCGGAGGCTGTGCCCGTCTCGGGGTCGTACTTCACGCTGTGGACGATGCTGTCGCACCGGATCGTGAGGTTGCCGGTGGCGCGGGCCGCCGGCAGCGTGGCGCTGAGGCTGCTGAAGTAGGCGCCGGGTGTGCATCCGCGCTGGCACGGCCCGCAGTAGTGGCACTGGCCGCGGCCTTTGTGCGGCTGCGTGAGCACGGCCACGCGCCCGATCGTCATCATGCGGTCCGCGTATGCCTGCTCCAGTCCGTCTTTGAAGACGCGCTCGGCGCAGTTCATCTCCATGGGCGGGAGGAACGGGCCGTCGGGCAGCTGCGGAAGCCCTTCTGCGCGGCCGCTGATGCCGGCAAACTCCTCGACGTAGTCGTACCACGGCGCGATGTCGTCGTAGCGGATGGGCCAGTCGACCCCGAAGCCATCGCGCGCGTTCGCCTCGAAGTCGAGGTCGCTCCAGCGGTAGCACTGCCGGCCCCACGTGAGCGAGCGCCCCCCGAGGTGATGGCCGCGAATCCAGAGGAAGGGCTCGTCCTCGCCCGTGGTGTATGGGTTGTCCTTGTCGTTGACGAAGAACTGGCGCGATCCTTCGCTGAAGGCGTAGCACTGGCTCTGCACGGGATACTCGTCCTGATAGAGCTGGCGGTTGCCTCGCCCCATGAACGGCATCTCATAGGTGGGCGTGTGCTCGCCCGTGTAATCGGCGCCGTGTTCGATGTGGGGCCCGCGCTCCAGCACGAGCGTGTTGAGGCCCTTCTCGGTGAGTTCCTTGGCGGCCCATCCGCCCGTGATGCCCGAGCCCACCACGATGGCGTCGTACGACTGGTCTTGCGGTAACTTCGACGGCATAAAGTAAAGAGCAGTAGAATGATTCAAACAGCAGACGGGAGGACGGCCGCGTCACGCGCTTTCGGCCGCCGCCTCGTCCAGGTGCGGGTAGACGTCCTCGACGGGGACGCATCCGTCGTAGCGGCCCGGCACGATCCGATAGTTCAGTTCCTGGTTTTGGCCGATTTCCGAGTTGTAGTACCCCACCATCGTCATCTCCTTCAGCATCGAAAAGAAGGGGGGCGGGGCGTCGTCGCCGGTGGCCGCGTTGCCATAGGCCCCGCCGCCCGACGCGGATTCCTCCGCTTGCCGGGCCGCGTCGGCGAAGGCCGTGAGGAGGTTAGTTTGCTGTTCGGCGGTGCCCTCCAGAAACGGCGTACCGAACAGTTGACGCGCACGCGGGTCGACGGTGTCCAACTCGCTCAAAAAGTGCGTGGCCGCGTCGTCCGGATACCAGTCGGTGAGCATAAGGTCGATGAAGCGATTGACCTGCGCGGCTTTGGCGCCGGGCGTGTCGGTCGCCGGGATGATGTGCTCCGACAGCGTGATGACCAGCTCGTTCTGGTGCGCCGTCAGCGTCTGCGGCGTCCAGTCCGCGTGGTCGCTGGGCCGGCAGCCGCTGAGCATGCCCGCGACGAGCGGCGCCGAGAGCGTGCCACCCAGCAGGGCCGCCATGCGATGAATCGCGTCGCGTCGGTTCATGGAGGACATAAGCGATCGGGGACTTCGCGGTAGAGGGGAAAAGCGGGACGCGGTCGAGTGTTAGTCAGCCGATGATGCGCTGCGATCAAGCGGACGAATCTTGATGTTGCGGAACCACACGCGATCGCCGTGATCCTGCAGGCCGATCGGGCCCGCCTTGGCCATGCCGTAGTCATCAAACGGGTCAAACTTACTATTCGCAACGGCTTGGCGCCACTCGTTGGTCCAGAACTCGTACTCCACAACCTGGACGCCGTTCAGGTAGTGCTGCACGCGGGCGCCGTCGACGACCAGGCGGGTCTGGTTCCACTGGCCGGCGGGCTTGGTGGCATCTTCCGACGGCGCGTGAATGTCGTAGTTGGCCGCCGCGCGGTGCGTCGGGATCTCGTTATCATCGGCGCACGTGTTGTCGAGCAGTTGGTATTCGGGCGATACGGTCCAGATGCGTGGGTGGCCTTCCTCCGCGCGGAAAAAGAGGCCGTTGTTGCCGCACTCCGCAATCTTCCACTCCATCCGCAGGTCAAAGCTGCTGAAGGCACGGTCGGTGACGATGTCCCCGCCGCCGCGTCCCAGGAGCGTCAGCGTGCCGTTTTCGACCGTCCACTTCGACGAGAGCGTGTCGGCGTCGTAATTGTGCCAGCCCTCCGTCGTCTCGCCATCGAAGAGCAACTGCCACCCCTCGGCTTGCTCCGCGGCCGTCAACGTGTTGGCCGTTTCCGAGGCGCTTGTCGTAGCGTCCGCCGACGGGGGCGCATCGGACCGGCCGCAGGCGGCTACAATGAAGGCCAGCCCAAGGACCGGTAGAAGTCGTCGCATGACTCGGGGGGAATAAGGTGGGGGAACGCGGAACGAAGCGCTTCCGCTGAGAAGCTACGCGCCACAACGGCGTCTGATTAAAATGGTGCAAAGAGGCGATGATTGCAAGTCCGCTGGGAGGCATCCGGACAGATTCTGACAGCCGTTGGCGCGCGGTCGTGAAGCGGAAAGCTAGCTGGATGACAGCGGGGATGCGACGGCCCGCGACCAGGCAAGAAAAGTTTCCATCGGGCGACACGCTTGCAGCGCTGGCCTGCGCACGGCCATCGGGTGAAAGGCGGCCGCAGTCGGTCCGTGGGGCCCGGCCGGCTTTTTTTGCTCTCGCCGCTTTACATGCTCCACACATATTCCGATACTAGAGAGCCCACCGCGTCTTCCCCTTATCACTGTTCTTGCTGATGGCTGCACCTCCTTCTGGTTCGAGCGTCGTCGCGGGCGCCCCATCCCGTGTTGCGGCTGTGTTTACGGCCTGGAAGCGCGTGTCGTGCGCCCGTCCCCTCTTCCTGACGCGCGTGCCCGCCGGCTTCCCGTCGCCCGCTGACGACTATGTCGACCGGACGCTCGATCTCAACGACCTCCTCATCCGGCGTCCGGAGGCGACCTTTTTCGTGCGCGTCGAGGGCGACTCGATGACGGGAGCGGGCATCCACTCCGGCGATCTGCTCGTGGTGGACCGCAGCGTGGAAGCCCGCGATGGCGACGTCGTGATCGCGGCGCTCGACGGCGAGATGACGGTGAAACGCGTCCGCCAGCGCGAGGAGGCGTTGTGGCTCGTGGCGGACAACGACGCCTATCCCCCGCAGCGCGTAACGACGGAGCTCGTGGTCTGGGGCGTGGTGCAGCACGTCATCCACGAGGTGGAGTAGCGCATGGACACGGTCATTGCCCTCGTCGACTGTCAGAACTTCTACTGCGCGTGCGAGCGCCTCTTCCGGCCCGACCTGTGGGACCGCCCCGTGGCCGTGCTCTCGAACAACGACGGCTGCGTGATCGCCCGCTCCACGGCGGTAAAGCAGATGGGCGTGCCGATGGGCGCGCCGTACTTCAAGGTGAAACGGCAGCTGGCCGCGGCGGACGTCGCCGTCTTTTCCAGCAACTACGCGCTGTACGCGGACCTGTCGAGGCGCGTGATGACGGTGCTGCGCCGGGAGGCGTGGGCCTTCGAGGCGTACTCGATCGATGAGGCTTTTCTGGCCGTGCCGGCGCTCGGGCGCGAGGCGCTGTGCGACTGGGCCGCCCGGACCCGTCATCGCGTGCATCGGCAGACCGGCATCCCCGTGCGCATCGGGCTGGGGCAGACGAAGACACTGGCGAAGGCCGCCAGCCGGATCGCCAAGCAGCAGGGCACGGCCACCTTCTGCCTCGTCGACCACCCCCGACCGGACCGCGTCCTCGACAGCGTGGCCGTGGGCGACGTGTGGGGCATCGGGCGCCGCTACGGGGAGCGGCTGACGAGCCACGGCGTGCGGACGGCGCGGGCGCTGCGGGACGTGCCCGTCGCGTGGGCCCGGCGGCAGATGACGGTGCGTGGCGCGCGGACGGTCCAGGAGCTTCGCGGCCGGCGTTGCATCGCGCTGGAGACGGCACCGGCGCCCCGCAAAAGCGTCATCCGCAGCCGTTCGTTTGGCCAGCCGGTGCGCGCGCAGAAAGCGGTCCGGGAGGCGGTGGCCACGCACGCCAGCCGCGCCGCCGAAAAGCTGCGCGCCGCCGAGCGGGTGGCGAGTCACCTGCAGGTGTTCGTCCAGGCCGGCCCCTCGGCCATCGATCTCACGTACGCGAACGCGGCCTCGACGCCGCTCGCCCCGCCCACCCACCACACGCCGACGCTGCTGCAGGCCGCCCGGCGGTGCCTCGATCGCCTCTGGCGGGACGGTCCGGCGTACCGCAAGGCGGGCGTGATGCTTACCGGCCTGCGGCCTGAGACGCCGCGCCAGGCGCACCTCTTTGATAATGGCACGTCGCCCGAGCAGGCCGCGCTCATGGAGGCCGTCGACCGGGTCAATCGCACCATGGGCCGCGGCACAGCCAGATGGGCAGCCGCCCTGGTGAGCGAGCCGGACGCGCGGGACTGGACAATGCGCCGCACGCAGCGGTCGCCCCGCTACACCACCTGCTGGAGCGACCTTCCCGTGGTGCAGGCTTGAGCGCGGGCCGTCCGGTAGCGCTTAGGCGAAGGGCCGGAGGACGTCTCGGCGACGGTCGCCGTACGTGCGGCTGGACAGGAGCTCGGTGCCATCGTCAAGGATGATCATCGAGTCGCCCGAGCCGCGCGGGTGGATTTCACGGATTCGGTCGATATTGACGATGCGGGAGCGGTGGATTCGCAGGAAATGCGCAGGGTCGAGCTGTTCATCGAGATCGCTGAGGGTGGAGCGCACGAAGTGGCGCCGCGGACCCACATGGAGGCACACGTAGTTATCGGCGGCCTCCATCCAGTCAATCGCTGATACGTCGACGAAGAATACGCGGCGACCGTTGCGGACTGGAATGCGCTTCAGAAACGCGGCGGTGCGACCCGATACCGTTTCGATCCGGTCAAGGAAGGTCGCAATCTGCTGGTAGAGTGCCGCCATACGCTGACCCTTGAGGTAGTGCCGCGCCTGCACAAGGGCTTCCCGCAGCCGGTCTGAGCGAATCGGTTTCAGCAGGTAATCGACGGCGTGCAGCTCGAAGGCCCGCAACGCGGACGCCTCGTCCACCGAGAGAAAAACGGTAGCGGGCGGTGTCACGGTCTCCAGTGATGAAAGCACCTCGAAGCGTATGCCGTCCGGAAGCGACACGCTCATGAAGACGAGATCGGGACGATGGGCCTGGAGCGCGGGGACGGCATCCACCGCATGAGTGCATTCGCCCACTAGGTCTATGTCGGTCTCTTCCTGAAGAAGGGCCCGTAGCGCCTGTCGATCAGCAGCCTGCCCATCCACTATGAAGCTTCGAATCGTATCCATGCCCACATGCGCACTTTGAGAAAAACGGCATAGAAGGACCGCGTGCGTGGGGCGCTGAAGCGGATAAGGCGCACTGAGAGCTGGGGGCAACAGGCCGCGGTGGGGCCAGAGGGGAAGCCGGTCACCTGCCTGTTTCAGTTCGCCATCGTCTCGGTCAGTTAACGCCCTCTCGCTTCCTTAGGTCCCAGGTGGAAGAGTTAGTACAACGCTCACACGTCTGATCGTGCGGGTCGTCCCACTCCTAAAGCGGTACGCCCCATGGTTCTGTTTTTGGCGAGTGTACAGTTCCTACCGTGTCAAATGATCAAGCGTCCTCTCCTGTAGGTGTTTGGCACCTCCCCTTTCGTTGGAGCAGAAGCCAGCAATGGTCGGATGTGATGCCATCGCTCACTCTATTGCCCCGTCCGCTGCCGTAGCGTCGTTCTTGCATCCGCCGTCGGCACGTGCCCGTGCAGAGCTGCTTCATGCGGGTCGGTACCGGATGGTGGGGGCATTGCGGCCCCCCTACATTCAACAGCTAGAAAGGAACCGCTATGAGATTTATTGCCACGATACTTATCGGTGGGTTCGTCCTTCTGGGAGGAGCTCCCTCCGCTGCCGTCGCCCAAAACGGCCGCATCATCGGTCTCGTCACCGACCAGTCGACCGGGAATCCGCTGCCGGGGGCGAACGTCCAGCTCGTTGAGCTCGGGCGCGGGGCCGCGACCAACCCGCAAGGGCGATACGAACTGACCGGTGTGCCCCCCGGCGACCATACGCTCCGCGTTTCGTTCGTCGGATACCTTCCCGAGGAGGAGCGCGTGACCGTGGGTGCTGGCGAGACGGTAACCCACGACGTTGCCCTGGCGCTCGATGTCACCGAACTGGGCGAGGTCGTCGTGACGGCGCTCGGCATCGAGCGCGAGGTGCGTAGCCTGGGCTACGCGGTGCAAGCCGTGGAGGGGGCCGCGCTGGCCGATGCCGCCACCTCCAACGTGGTCAACGCGCTCGCCGCCAAGACGGCGGGGGTGCAGGTGACCAGTTCCAGTGGGCAGCCCGGCAAGGCCGCGCGCATCGTGATCCGGGGCAACAGCTCGCTCCTCGGCGAAAACCAGCCGCTCTTCGTGGTGGATGGCGTGCCTATCAGCAACGAAGAGGACCAGAACCCCGTCTTCGATGGGTTTGGCGTCGTCCTGGGCGGCGGAACCACCAACCGCGGGCTCGACCTCGATCCCAACATCATCGAGGACGTCTCGGTGCTCAAAGGAGCGAGCGCAACGGCCCTGTATGGGTCGCGCGCCGCCAACGGCGCCATCATCATCACCACAAAAAGTGGCACGCAGGGCCAGCGGCGCCCGCGCATCACCCTCAGCTCGAAGGTGCGGTTCGATGAAACCATCGTCGACGGGTTCCAGGACCAGTACCTGCAGGGCCGGAATGGTTTCTACCTGAACGGCATCCCCGAAGGACGCCCCGGTAGCTACATCCAACCCGGCGCGGTGGACACCGACGGCAACCCGATCACGAGCCCGACCACGGGCCTGAGTTGGGGGCCCCACAAGGACGAGGTGCCGCAGCAGGTGCTGGACGACCTGAGCGTGTCTAGCATTTCGACGTTCGACCCCCGAGACGACTTCTTCCGGACCGGCGCCGTCGCCGAGAACTTCCTCAGCATCTCGGGCGGGACTGACATCGCCACGTACTACCTGTCGGCCAGCGACCTGCGGCAGGAAGGGACCGTGCAGGGCACCAACCTCGATCGCACCAGCCTGCTGGCCAAGTTTGGCATGGAGCTGAACGACCGCCTTCGCGCGCAGACGTCGGTCAACTACGTGCGCACCGACAACAACTTCCTGCTGGAGGGCAATAATCCCCGCGCGTACTGGTTCACGCTGATGCGCGCGCCAATCTCGTACGACCTGGAGCCGGCCACCTTCGAGGACGGCGAGCAACGGGTGTTCTCGAACTCAACCAGCTTCAACAACCCGTACTGGCTGACCGACAACCAGCGTTACGGCAGCACCGTGGATCGCTTTATCACGAATGCGAGCGTGAGCTACACCCTCTTCCCGTGGCTGACCCTTCGGGAGCGGATCGGGCTGGACACCTACAACGACCGGCGCAAGGAGGAGGTGAATGTGGGCCACCGCAGCCTGCCGACGGGAAGCATGTTCGACCAGAAGATCACGCGGACGCAGATCGACTCGGACTTCACGCTGAACATCGACCGCGCGCTCACCGATGACGTCCGGGTCACGGCCACCCTCGGCAATAACATCAATTCGCGGTTCTTCCAGTACAACCTCAATATCGGCGAGGACCTGGGGCTACCCGGCTTTTACAACATCGCCAATGCGAGCACTGTGACCGGCGAGGAGGTGCGGGAAGAGCAGCGGCTCATCAGCGCGTACGGGCAGGCCACGGCCGACTACCGCGACATGGTGTACCTGACGCTGACCGGCCGCAACGACTGGAGCTCGACGCTGCCCACCGATAACAACTCGTACTTCTATCCGTCGGCGAGCGTGGGCTTTGTCTTTAGCGAGGCGTTCCGGAGCGCATTCGAGCGCACGCCCTTCACCTTCGGCAAGCTGCGGGCGTCAGTCGCCCAGATCGGCAGTGATGCGCCTGCCTACGCGCTCTCGACGGTGTACCTGCAGGCCAATCCGGGCGACGGGGAGCGCGGCAACATCAACTTCCCATTCAACGGGCGGAACGGCTTCCTGCTCAACGACGAGCTGGGCAACCCGGCGCTGAAGCCCGAGATTAGCACGGAGGTGGAGGTCGGCCTCGACCTGCGCCTGCTCGGCGAGCGGGCCCGGTTCGACGCGGCCTACTACACCCGCACGACCAAAGACCAGATCTTCGAGGTCGACGTCTCGCCCGCGACCGGGTTCAACCAGCGCCTCATTAACGCCGGCGAGGTGAAGAACTACGGCTGGGAGGTCACGCTGGGCGGCTTGCCTGTCGTGACGCCGAGCTTCGAGTGGGACCTGCAGCTCAACTGGTCGAAGAACACGACCGAGGTGGTGGAACTGGCTGAGGGCGTGGAGAGCATCTTCCTCCTCGGGTTCACGAGCCCGCAGATCCGCGCGCAGGTGGGCAAGGACGGCTACGGGGTGATCTGGTCGCGCCAGCTCCTGCGCAACGGCATGCTGGACGAGCCGTTCGAGGGCGTCGGCGACAACACGCTCATCATCGGCGGCGACGGCCTCCCGGAGTGGACCGGCGAGGACGGCAACATCGGCAACACGCAGCCGGACTGGCTGGCAAATCTCCGGACGCGCTTTGCCTACAAGGGCCTCAGCCTCTCAGCGCTCTTCGACATGCGCCAGGGCGGCGACGTGCTCAACTTCGATCTCTTCTACTCGGTATCGGCCGGCACGGCTGGGCTCACCGAAAACCGGGGCGAGACCATCGTGTGGGACGGTGTCAACGCCACCACGGGCGCGCCCAATACCGTCGAGGTGGTGCAAGACCAGGACTACTACCGCGACTTCTACAGCAGCTTCAACTCGGTGGAGCTCTTCGTAGAAGACGGCAGCTTCATCAAACTGCGGGAGCTGAGCCTGTCGTACGCGCTGCCGGCCCGGTGGACGCAGCCGCTCGGGCTGCAGTCGGCGCGCATCACGGGCACCGGCCGTAATCTCTGGATCGACTCCGACTTCACGTACCGCGACCCCGAGGGTAACCTCGGCGGCTCCAGCAATGGGCAGGGCTTTTACCACGGCGTCACGCCGGGCTCGCGGAGCTACTCCGTGGGCGTCAACCTCACCTTCTGAGGCGGCGCCGTCGGCGGGCCCCCTGACGGTTTGCGTCGGGGGCACCTCCTTCTGCGATCGTTTCACGCAATGCGCTGCTATGATGACTGCTATGATGACTACGCTATCCCGTATTACGCTTTGCGCCGCCATCGGCTTGATGGTGCTCGTGAGCGCCTGCGACTTCTCCGACCTCAACGAGGATCCCAATTCGCCGACGCGCGTGACCGACCCGCTGCAGCTCTCGGCTCTGCTGGCCTCCTTTAGCTACGAGGTGGTGGGCAACGAGCCCGCCCGCACCCCGTCCCTCTGGATGCAGCAGCTCGCGGCCAACGCCCAGCCGCTGACGGAGGACAACTACGACCTGACGTCGACCGACGTCAACAACCTGTGGGAGTTCACCTCCTACCCCAACGTCATGAACAACGCCCGCGACCTGGACCGGCGGGCTTCGGAGAGCGGCAACACGGCCTACGCCGCCATCGCCAAGACGGTGTACGCATTCAACCTCGGCGTCGTCACCGACCTGTGGGGCGATGTGCCCCTCTCGGAGGCGTTCGATCCGCTAAACACGCAGCCGGCCTACGACGCGCAGGAAGCCGTGTATGCGGCCATCTTCGATCTGCTTGACCAGGCCCTCGCCGACTTCGGCGCGAGCAGCGTCCAGACGCCCGGCGGCGACGATCTGCTCTACGGCGGCGATCTACAAAAGTGGGAGCGGTTGGCCCATACGCTGCTGGCGCGCTTCCACATGCGCCTGACGAATGCGCCGGGCAACAACGCGGCCGACCGGGCGCAGCAGGCCCTCGACGCGTTGCAGAACGGCTTCCAGAGCAACGCCGACGACGCCGACTTCCAGTACTTCGACGAGGTCGGGGCCGAGAACCCATGGTACCAGTTCACCATCGACGGCAAGTGGGTCTTCAGCCGCCAGCTGAGCAAGCAGTACGTCGACCTCCTCAAGACGCGCCAGGACCCGCGCTTGGCCGTTCAAGCCCGCCAGGCGGGTGCCGTCACCGCGAGCGGCGTCGACAGCGATTTTACGCCGGCTCCCATCACGCCGGTCGTCTTCGACCTCGACGACTCGACGTACGTCGGCCACGCAAATGGCACGTCGGGCACGCAGATCGAAGACATCTCGTCGATCGGCGTCTTCTACAGCGCGCCGGGGGCGGCCCTGACGTGGATCAGTTACGCGGAGGCCAAGTTCTTGGAGGCCGAGGCGACGCTCATCACCCAGGGCGCCGCGGCCGCCGATCCGATCTACCGCGAAGCCATCACCGCGTCGATGGACAAGCTCGGTATCGACCCGGCCGACCGCGCCGATTATCTGGCGAACCGCCCCACGCTGACGGCCGGCACGGCGCTGGAGGCGATCATCACGGAGAAGTACATCGCCAACTTCCTCAGCCTGGAGACCTTCAACGACTGGCGGCGGACCGGCTTCCCCGCGCTGACGCCCGTGACGAACCGCCCGCAGACGCCCAACGGCCGCATCCCGGTCCGCTACCCGTATCCGCAGTCGGAGCTCTCCACCAACAGCGCGAGCGTGGAGGCCACCGGCGTCCCGGCCGGGTTTGCCGCCCTGGAGACGCCCGTGTGGTGGGACGCGAACTGACCGATTCGTAGCACAAACGCGCGATGAAAAAGTCACGACCCGATCGCAAATACTGCGGTCGAACCGTGACGTTGGTGGCGCGGTGCTTCCAGAGAAATCGTACACATAAAAAATGCACCGAGCGTCCGTTAAGACGGCCCGGTGCCACTCATTCGTGCTGTGCACTACGCACGGGTTACTTCTTGTCTTTCGGAAGCATCACCGCATCAATCGCGTGGATGACACCGTTTTCCGCTTTGATGTCGGTCTTCGTGACCGTGGCATCGCCAATGCGGACGATGTCTCCCTTCGAGCGTACGGAGAGACTACTCCCCTGCAGAGTCTTGATCGACTGCTCCCCGGTCACGTCGCCCGCCGACATGCGGCCTTCTACGACGTGGTTCTGGAGAATATTGCGCAGCTTGCCTTTACCTTCAGGCTTAAGCAGGGCGTTGAGCGTCTCTTTCGGAAGCTTGTCGAACGCGTCGTCTGTCGGGGCAAACACGGTGAAGGGCCCCTTGCCTTGCAGCGTTTCTACGAGGTCGGCTGCTTTGAGCGCGTCGACGAGCACCTTGAAGCCACGGGCTTGCTGGGCTACGTCGACGATCGTCTTGGTTTTGGCTTGGATAGCCATGGATTTCACTTGATATCATTCAGAATGTCGCGTGGTGCGCCGGCTCGTGCTGAGCACACAGACGCACTCGTTGCGTTGGCAGTAACAACCCCGAGCAGGACAGCCCGGTTGCACGGTTTCCTTTCACACCTAAAAGATTACAACTGCACCAGGGAGAGGGGTCGATGCTGGTGTTACACCTCTTTCGGGCGGTAGCCGAAGCAGAAAGATTGAATGATGTGCCGCACACAAGGCTCCCGATGTGCTGGAGCGACCTGCGCACGGTGCAGGGGTCGGCGGGGTGCGTGGCAGTCGCGGAGAGTTTCACGAGTTACTGCGGAGCATTTCGCTCAGGCGATCGACAAATGCGTTGGCATCGCGGAGTGTGGCTTTAGCATCTTCCTGCATGATCACGCACTCTTCAGCGTATTCGACCGGTCCAGTTATTGGGGAAGCCTACACTGGAAGCGAACAACCCGCTATTCAGAGTCAGCAGAGCCGTTACTTTATCAGATGGTAGAGTGCCTCTCGAAACCAGGACGTCGAGTACTCCAAGACTGAGTACCAAGCTGAGTCCTAGAAATGCAATCGGCAGGATGTACGATCGTCTGACGTAAAAGCGGAACAGACTCTCACCGACTTCTTCTCTGTTCGAGAGTGACTGAAAGAGAAAAACGATAACGACGAAGGTGATGCCTAGCACGCTGGCTTGGATCTGCCAGAGCGTAGCGACGAAATCCCCCCTGTCCTGTGCTGGCACAAGTTCTTCTGGAAATGAGATTCCCATATAGCCAGCTAGCAAATTAAGGGCAGCGACAAGGCCAAAAACTATTAAAAAAGCCCTTCGGCCTGAGCTCAGGTTCCGATAAAACCACTTCCGGATTCGAGAGGCGAGTCGCAGATCGTCGTCGTCATTGCGAGCCCCGGACTTGAGGAGCTTTGCAACGCTCGAAAGCCGGGATCCGAAAAGTGCTGGCTCCCAATCTCCTTCTGAAGGTTCTGCTCTCCACGCACTCACCAAGTCAACTACAAGAACAAGGAGTAGCGCGCCAAACAGGAGGAGCGTCATTACTCGATTGGTCTTATTAGAGAGGTGCGATCTAACCGACGCGCGCAAAGCCGAGCTTCCGCTTGGCATAATACCGCTCGAAGTGGTCGCGGAGCAACTGGTGCTTGGGGTCTTGCAAATCGGGGTCGCGCTCGACGAGGGCGAAGGCCGCCTCGCGGGCTTCTTCGAGGATGGCCTCGTCCTCGGTCACGTCGGCGATCTTGAGGTCGGGCATGCCGCTCTGGCGTGTGCCGAAGAAGTCGCCCGCCCCGCGGATCTGCAGGTCGACCTCGCTGATTTCAAACCCGTCTGTCGTGCGCACCATGGCCTGCAAGCGCTCCTTCGCCTCGGCGGACTGCTTGTAGCTCGCCATCAGGATGCAATAGCTCTGCACGTCGCTCCGCCCGACGCGCCCGCGGAGCTGGTGGAGCTGGCTGAGGCCGAACCGCTCGGCGTGCTCGATGATCATCACCGTCGCGTTCGGCACGTCGACGCCCACCTCGATGACGGTCGTCGATACGAGGATATCCGTCTCGCCCGCTTTGAAGCGCGCCATCGCGGCGTCTTTGTCATCCGATTTCATCTGGCCGTGGACGATGTCGACGGTGAAGTCCTCGAACTGCGCCTGTAGCTTCTCGTAGCCCGAGACGGCATCCTTGAGGTCGACCTTTTCGCTTTCCTCGACGAGCGGGTAGACGACGTACGCCTGCTGGCTCTGCTCCAGCTTGTCGCGCAGGAAGGCGTACATCTCGCCGCGGCGCTTCTCGGTGCGCAGGCGCGTCTCAACGGGCTTGCGGCCGGGCGGCATCTCGTCGATCACGGACACGTCGAGGTCGCCATAGAGCGTCATGGCGAGCGAGCGCGGGATGGGCGTGGCCGTCATGAGCAGCATGTGCGGGTTGCGGCCCTTGCTGAAGATCTCGGCGCGCTGGGCGACCCCGAAGCGGTGCTGCTCGTCGACGATCGCCATGCCGAGGTCCTCGAACGTGACGCCTTCCTGGATGAGCGCGTGCGTGCCCACGGCCACCGGCGCCCGGCCCGACGCGATCGCCTCCAGCGCGGCCTCGCGCTCCGTCTTCGTCTGGCTGCCGATAAGCAGCTGCGTCTCCACGCCGAGCGGGTCGAGGTACTTCTGCAGGTTGGCGTAGTGCTGCTCGGCGAGGATCTCGGTCGGCGCCATGAAGGCGCTCTGGAAGCCGTTGTCAAGCGCGTGCATCATGGCGGCCACGGCGACGACCGTCTTGCCGCTGCCGACGTCGCCCTGCACGAGGCGGTTCATCTGCAGGCCCGTCTGCGTGTCGTCGATCACGTCGCGGAGCGCGCGCTTCTGGGCGCCGGTCAGCTCGAAGGGCAGCACCTCGCGGACGAACTGGCGCGTGTAGTCGCCCGGATTGTCGAAGCGGGGCCCGGCGAATTCCTGCCGCTCCTCGCGGGTGAGGGCGAGCAGGAGCTGAATGTAGAAGAACTCCTCGAACTTGAGGCGCTGCTTCGCGCGGGCGAGCTCCTGCTGGTCTTTCGGGAAGTGGATCGCGCGGAGGGCGACGCGCCCCTCCATCAGCCCGAACCGCTCGGTGATCCAGTCGGGGAACGACTCCTGCAGCTTGAGGCCGTGCTCCTTGAACAGGTCGTAGACGACGCGGCGCACGGCGCGGCTCGTCAGGCCCACCTTGTCCATCGCCTGCCCACCGGGGTAGAGCGCCACGATGCGGCCCGTGTCGAGCGCCGCCGCGTCGGCGTCCAGCTTGTCGAAGTCGGGGTGCGTCATCGAGAACCAGCGGCCGTACTTCTGCACCTTCCCGTGGAAGGCCACCCGCTCGCCGTTCTCGAACGCCTTTCGGATCCACCACACGCCCTGAAACCAGACGGCCTTCATGGTGTCGCCGCGCGGATCTTCGAAGATGAGCTCGAACCGCTTCTTGTTGCGGCCCGGGACCACCCCCTTCGTCCGCACGGTGCCGACGACGGTGACCGACTCGGTCGATTCCTTGAGGTCGCGCACCATCGATACGGTGGAGCGGTCGAGATAGCGGCGCGGGTAGAAGTGCAGGAGGTCGCGCACGGTGCGCACGCCGTGGGCTTCGGCCCAGACGTCGGCCCGCTTCTCACCGACGCCCTTGAGGTACCGAACCGGCTCGCGGAGGAAGTCGTCGCTCATGGGTTGGGGGTGAGCGTGTGGGTGTACGGGTGTGTGGGAGGAGCGAAGGAGCCCAAACTCCCACACGCACATACTCCCACACTCAAACCTGGTCGGTGATCCAGTTGAGGAGGGCGTGGGCGGCAGCGACGCGTTCGCGGGCGTGGTCGCGGTCGTAGTCCGGCGCGTCCTGGAACAGGCGGTCCGGGTAGAGGCGGAGGATGGATTCGTCGCTGAGCAGGTCGAGCGCTTCGCGCAAGTCGGCGGGCACGGTCAGGTCGATGCGCTCGGCCAGATGCTGGAGGTTGTGCGTGACCGGCGGATTGCGGCCGAGCCGCGCGCGGTACGTCCCCTTCAGGGCCTTCTCGACGGCGAGGTGCGCGATCACCGTGGCGTGCGGAAAGAAGCCGCCGCTCAGCAGGTGATCGGCGGCATGGAGGTCACGCTCGGCCTGGTGGAGCCAGGCGTCGGCAGACAGATCGTGGCGTGTGCGGGTAGGCATTCGGGATGGTTTCGGGTAGTTTCGTAGCACACAATAACCCCCTCTTGTCATCCCGGGCCCACACGGGCCGAAGGCGAGGACCGAAGGTCATGCCGGTGGTGCTGATGGAGCGAAGCGGAGCTCAATCCGAGATCTCACCGCTGAAAGCAATGCGTGCACAAAGAGATCCTGAATCGAGTTCAGATGACAAAGGGAGTTTTGTTGTAGACTTTTAATGCATAGGTTATAGGTCGCACTGTTGCGTTCTGCATGTTAAGAGGAGCGGTCCACTCTGCTTCGGCCGCCGTCGATGTCCCATCCACTCACCATTGCCTTTGACCATGGCTTCGTCGTCCGATTTCAGTCGTCGCCGTTTTCTCAAGCAGGCCGCGCTCGCCGGTGCAGCGCTGGCCGTTCCCTCATCCCTCACCGCCGCCCCCTTCAGGACGCGCCCCCAAGCCGATCCTGTGCGCGTTCAAGGCCGCGTACAGTCTGGCGGGCGAGGGCTCCAGGGCGTGCGCGTCACCGACGGCGTCCGCATCGTGCAGACGGACGCGGACGGCCGGTTTACGCTGCCGTCGACCATGCGGCAGCCATTTGCTTACCTTACCCTGCCGGCCGGGTACGCCGTTCCGCAGAACGACCCCGGCACGGCGCGCTTCTACCAACCCATCGCGCCGGATGCCAACGGCACAGCGACGGTGCAGTTCGATCTGCAGCCCGTCGATGGGGGCGATGAGCAGCACGCCTTCTTCGCGCTGGCCGACCCGCAAACGGAGGACATGACGGAGATCGAGCGGTTCCATCAGCAGACCGTACCCGACGTGCGCTCCCACGTGCAGGCGCTCGATCGGCCCGCCTTCGGCGTGGGCTGCGGCGACATCATGTTCGACGACCTGGCGCTGTACCCCGAATACGAGCGGGCCGTGCAGATGATGGGCGTGCCGTTCTTCCAGGTTGTTGGCAATCACGACCTCGACTTCGAGAGCCCGACGGATCCAGGCTCCACACGCACGTTCCGCGAGTACTTCGGGCCGACGTACTACTCCTTCGACCGCGGTGCCGTCCACTACGTTGTGCTTGACGACGTCTTCTGGCGGGGCGACAGCTACTTCGGCTACCTCGACGACGTGCAGCTCGACTGGCTGATGAAGGATCTGTCGTACCTCGACGACGGACAACCGGTCGTCGTGTTCACGCACATCCCACCGCTGAGCACGCGCTACCGGCGGGCAGGTGAGTCGCAGCCAGCACCGAGCGTCTCCGTCAGTAACCGGGCGCGGCTGTATGAACTGCTGGACCCGTTCGACGCGCACGTCATTTCCGGGCACACGCACGAGAGCGAGCACCTCTACGAAAACGGCCTCCACGAGCACATCATCGGCGCGGCATGCGGCGCATGGTGGAGCGGGCCCATCTGCTACGACGGCACGCCGAAGGGCTACGCCGTGTACGAGGTCGATGGGACCGACATCCGGTGGCGCTACCAGTCGACCGGCCACGATGCCGACCACCAGATGCGCCTGTACCCCGCCGGCAGCGACCCGAGCGCGCCCGATGAGATGATCGCCAACGTATGGGACGCCGACGACGAATGGACCATCGTCTGGTACGAGGACGGCGTCCGCAAGGGCACCATGGCGCGGCGCACCGGCACCGATCCGCTCTCCGAAGAGCTGCACCGCG
>JAAAPH010000136.1 GCA_009908415.1 Bacteroidota bacterium | reverse complement strand
GGAGGGAAGAAGAAGGGAGCAGAACTCCGCGCGCTCTTGCCCCGTCCCTCTTCCCTGTAGTGACTAGTAGCTTTCGAAGCGGTCGGCCACCCGCGCGTCGAGGTATTCGCGGAGCGCGTCGATGGCCACCTCATCGAGGACGTCGCCGGCGAAGGCGCGCAACATGAGAATGCGGGCGCGCTGTTCGGACAGGCCGCGCGAGCGGAGGTAGAAGATCGCCTCGTCGTCGAGCTGGCCCGTCGTCGCGCCGTGGCTGCACTGCACGTCGTCGGCGTAGATCTCCAGCTCCGGCTTCGTGTAAATGTTCGCCTCGTCGGTGAGCACGATGCTCTTGTTCGACTGGTAGGCGTTGATGCGCTGGGAGTCGCGCCGGACGAACACCTTGCCGTTGAAGACGCCGGTCGACGCGTCGTTCAGCACGTGCTTGTACAGCTCGTTGCTGAAGCAGTCGGGCTGGACGTGGTCCACCAGCGTGTGGTTATCGACGTGCATCTCGTCCTTGCCCAGGTAGAGCCCGAACAGGTGCGATTCGCAGTGTGTGCCGTTCGGTGTGATCTCCAGGTTGTTGCGCACGACCTCGCCGCTGAGCGTGACGGTGTGCGTGTCAAGCACGCTGTCGCTGCGATGCTCACCGTACAAGGCTTGCACGCGCGACGCCTGGTCGCCTTCATCTTGTATGACGTAGTGGTCGAGGTTGCCGTTTGCACCCACGAAGGCCTCGATCACGTGATTCGTAAACGTGTGGGCCGTGCTCAGGGCGTGCTGCGCCTCAACGATCTTGGCGACGCCGCCGTCCTCCACGACGAACAAGTTGCGCGGCTGCACCATGAGGTCATCCTCGGTGGCCGTTACGTGGAGGACAAAGATCGGCTTCTCGACGACGGTTCCGCTCGGCACGTAGACGAACGGGCCGTCCTGCACGAACGCCGTGTTCAGCGCCGTGAGCGCATCGTCGTCGAAGTCGGCATACTCGCCGTAGTGGGCTTCGATGAGCTGCGGGTGCTCTTTGCCGGCCCGCTCCAGGCTCGTCACGATGACGCCCTTCGGGAGGGCCCCGACGTCGGAGAGGGTCGGGTCGAGCCGGCCGTTCACAAAGACGAGCTGGTGCGCGTCGAGCCCGTCCACCAGGAACGGCTCGATGTCGTCGGCCACCACCACGGTGGGGCGTTCTGGCGCGAGCTGCAGGGCATAGGGCCGGTCCAGCACCTTGGCGATGTTGGTATACTTCCACGCTTCCAGGTCGTTGGTCGGAATGCCGAGTTCGGCGAACCGGTCGATGGCATCCTGACGCTGGCGCGCGATGGAGGCGTTCTGTCCGTTCAGGGTTTCTCCCTTGTTCACCTCAAACGCGGAGATGAACCGATCCTCGGGTTGAACGCTTTGATCGAGTACGATGGGCATAAGAGTAAGTGGGAATTCAGCAGGGTGAAGGAGTAAGGCGTAACGCGCGAGACGTGACGCGTGCGGCGTGAAGCAGGCGCTCCGACGCGTCACGCATCACGAGGCACGCTTCAGGCAGCCGTTGCCGCCTCCTTGCGGAACTGCTCGTAGCCCGACTCTTCGAGCTCCAGGGCCAGCTCCTTGCCGCCCGATTGCACGATGCGGCCGTCGACCATCACGTGCACGGTATCCGGCACGATGTAGTCAAGCAGCCGCTGGTACTGGTAGTGCGTGATGACGAGGAAGCCGCGGTCGTCCGTGCGCAACTTGTTCACGCCGTCCGACACGCTCTTGAGCGCGTCGATGTCCAGGCCGGAGTCCGTCTCGTCCAAGATGGCGAGCTTAGGCTCCAACAAGGCCAGCTGAAAGATCTCGTTTTTCTTCTTCTCGCCGCCCGAGAAGCCCTCGTTCACGGAGCGCTGCTTGAGGTCGGCGTCCAGCCCAACGAGCTCGGCCTTCTCCCGCATGGCCTTGATGAAATCAGCGGCGCCGAGCGGCTCCTGGCCGCGCTCTTCGCGCACGGCATTGACGGCTTCCTTCAGGAAGTTCGTCATGCTCACGCCCGGCAGCTCCACCGGATACTGAAAGGCCATGAAGATGCCCTTGTGGGCGCGCTCTTCGGGCTCGTCTTCCAGCAGGTCCTCGCCCTCGTAGTGTACGGTGCCTTCGGTGACTTCGTACTCTTCTCGGCCCGCGATGATGGCCGCCAGCGTGCTTTTGCCGGAACCGTTCGGGCCCATGATGGCGTGGACTTCGCCGGGGTTGATGGTGAGGTCCACGCCCTTGAGGATCTCAATATCCTCGCCTTCGACGCTGACGTGCAGGTTCTTGACTTCGAGTAGTGCCATGGTTGGATTTACGATTTCAGAGTGTCGAATGTACAGTGGGGGTTGCAAACGGACGAGGGCGGCTGGCCATCGTTCGCCAGTCGCCCATCGCCGTTCGGAATTAGCCGACGCTGCCTTCGAGTTCCTGCCTTCGAGTTCAATGGCGAGCAGCTCCTTCGCCTCGACGGCAAACTCCATGGGGAGCTCCGCCAGGATCTCTTGGCAGAAGCCATTCACGATCAGCTTCAAGGCTTCCTCTTCGCCGAGGCCGCGCTGGTGGCAGTAGAACATCTGATCTTCGCCGACCTTCGAGGTCGTCGCCTCGTGCTCGACCTGCGCCGTGGGATTGTTGCTCTCGATGTAGGGGAACGTGTGCGCGCCGCACTGATCGCCCAGCAACATGGAGTCGCACTGGGAGAAGTTGCGCGCGCCATCGGCGCCCTTATTGATCTTGACCAGGCCGCGGTAGCTGTTATCGCTCTCCCCGGCCGAGATGCCCTTCGAGATGATCGTCGACTTCGTGTTTTTGCCGATGTGCTGCATCTTCGTGCCCGTGTCGGCCTGCTGCTTGCCCTTCGTGAAGGCCACCGAGTAGAACTCGCCGATCGAGTTGTCGCCCTTCAGGATGACGCTCGGATACTTCTGGGTCACGGCCGAG
>JAAAPH010000205.1 GCA_009908415.1 Bacteroidota bacterium | reverse complement strand
GCCGAGCGGCACGCCGCCCAAGGCGGCCGACAGGCTGCGCACGGTGCCGCGCGCATCGTTGCGGTCGATCCACTCCGTGAAGTAGTGCATGCGGCTGCAGTAGCCGTTGATCACCCCGTTGCGGTAGCGCTGGTCGGTGAGGTGCTCCGCGAAGGTCGCGTAGTCGTACTCCTGCTGGACGACGCCCCGCGCCAGGGCCAGCATCGCCTCTACGAACGTCACGCAGTCATACCCATCGAAGCGAACGACGAGCCGTTCGGTGGTGGGTTTGTCGAGCGTCCCGGCCAGGTAGGGCGCGCCCAGCACCTCCTGCCCGAGCGTCGTCATGACCGTACCGATGGGCTGCTCGTGCAGGGCCTGCTGCTTGGCCACCGCCATCAGCGCCTCGAAGCGCTCGTGCGTCGAGTCGGGCGGGGCGGAGCTTCCGGCGCCGGGCGTGGAGGCCGCACGCTGGCAGCCAGAAAGCAGCCCGAGGGCCAGCAGGCCGCTTATCCAAAGGGGAAGACCGTATCGCATGGTGATGGGGCGCATATGAGAGTCAAAACCGAGAGCACGTAAGCGGGAGCGTCGCTTTCGTTTCACGAAGAATCCGACGCCGCCGTACGGGGCCACCACGTCGCGCCGACCGGCAAGGCGTGGCGCAGGCGGCGCTCGTATTCGTCGCGCGGGATCTCCACCACGCCAAACTGCTCCAGGTGCGGGTTCGAATATTGGACGTCGAGTAACACATAGCCGCCTGCCCGCAGCTGGCGTACAAGGTGAACGAGCGCGACTTTCGACGCGTTGCTGACCCGGTAGAACATGGACTCCCCAAAGAACGCGCCACCGAGGGCCACGCCGTACAGCCCGCCGACCAGTTCCCCGTCCTGCCAGCACTCGACGCTGTGGGCATATCCCATCTCGTGCAGCTCCGTATACGCCTCGATCACGGGCGGCGTAATCCACGTCCGCTCCCGATCGGCACAGGCGCGGATGACGGCCGCGAAGTCCCGGTCGCTGGCCACCTCGAAGGGATCCTTCCGCACCAGCTTCGCCAGGTTGTCCGGCACGTGGAATGCGTCGAGCGGCAGAATGCCCCGCGGGTCCGGCGCGAACCACCCGATGGCGTTGGTGGTGTCGTCGCCCATCGGAAAAATGCCCGCTTGGTACGCCTGCAACAGCATCTCGGGCGTCAGCTGGTCCATTCCTCGCTCTCTCGTTAATTTGGTTTGCACGTCGAACTTACAAATCGACACGGCGGTTTGTATGTTGCCTCGTCGCCGCCATCACCATCCGCCCTGTGTCATGGACCGCCGCCCCTTTCGCGCCCTCATCAACGACCGGGCGTTCGACATCACGCTGGAGGACGATGTTCTTACGGTGGACGATGAGCCGGTCCCCTATAGCTTTGAGAGGGTGGGCGATGGGTATTTTTCGTTGGTGGTGAACGGGCGCAGCGTCCCTGTCGTGGTAACGCCCATGGACGACGGACGGCTCCGCGTCAGCATGAACGGCCGCGCGCAGGTCGTGCACGTGCAGGACGAACACGACCTACTCCTCGAACGGTTTGGCCTCGCCGAGGCGGCCGCCGGCGCCGAGCGGGACGTGCGCGCCCCCATGCCCGGGCTTGTGCTCAGCGTGATGGTGACCGAAGGCCAGACGGTGCAAGAAGGCGATGGGCTGCTCGTCCTCGAAGCCATGAAGATGGAGAACGAGCTCCGCGCGCCGGCTGCGGGCGTCGTGCAGGCGATCCACGTCGCCACCGACGAAGCCGTCGACAAGGACGCCCTGCTCATCGAAATCGACACGGGGGACGTGTAACCCCGATCCGACGACGCGGAGAACCGGAGAAACGGCGACGTTTGGACGTGAGAACATGCTGGCGAGCTATCGCTGCGAGAGGGACCCAACTGGGGGTAGAGAATGGCGCATAGAAGGACAGACGTGGAACCGTCGGAACGTGGGACGTGAACACGTTCCGACCTTTACCCCCCACCTATTCGAGACGGACAACGCTCAACCCGAAACCCGCAACGCCCCGTGAAAACGCTCGTTACCGGCGCCACCGGCTTGATCGGCTCCACGCTCACGCATCAGCTCCTTGCGGACGGCGCGACGGTGCGCATCGTGCACCGCCCTCGCTCGTCGTTTGATCTGTTGGGCGACGCAGCCGACCGCGTCGAACGCATGGTGGGCGACCTGCTGGACCCGCGTAGCCTGTACCGCGCCATGGACGGCGTGCACCGCGTGTACCACGCCGCCGCACTCATCGAGGCGGAAGGCGGCACCGAGCAGCTCCGGCGCGTGAATGTCGACGGGACGGCCAATGTAATCAACGCGGCATTGCGGGCGGGCGTGCAGCGCCTTACGCACGTCTCCAGCATTGCGGCTCTCGGTCATCCGGAAGACGCTGCGGCGGCACCCGTGATCGACGAGACGAGCCCCTGGCGCCCGAGCACGGACGACTCGGCGTATGCGCGCTCGAAGTACAACGCGGAGCTGGAAGTCCACCGGGGCATCGCCGAGGGACTCGACGCCGTCCTCGTGAATCCGTCGCTGGTCTTCGGCACGGGGCGGCCGAGCACGAACACGCGGCGCATCGTGGATGCCGTGCGGTCGGGCTGGATGCCCGGCGTGCCGGCAGGCGGTACGAACGTGGTCGACGTGAACGACGTGGCCACCGGGCTCCGCCGTGCGATGGCGCAGGGCACCACCGGCGAGCGGTATATTCTGGGCAGTGAAAACCTATCGTGGCACGAGATCGTCGGCACCCTGGCCGCGGCGTTCGGCGTCGAGCCGCCTACGCGCACCATCCCCCCCAGCCTGCTCACGACGGCCGGCTGGGTCGCGGAAGGCGCTGCCTGGCTCACCGGGCGCGCCCCGCGCTTCAGCCGCGCACTCGCCCGCAGCGCCTCACGCCCGCGCCGCTACGACAACCAGAAAGCCGTCGACGCGCTGGGCTGTTCGTTTCGTCCGTTCAGTGAGACGGCCTGCCGCATCGCCCGCGACCTCGATGCCGCGACGTAGCGTCGGACCGGCATCCCTGATGACCCGCAGGGACTACCGGCCCGGCATGAGGGACGCCCCGTCCAGATCCGGACTTAGCATGACGCCGAGCGATAGGCCCCGCCAGATGAGCAGTAAACCCACGACCACCACGCCCACGGGAATCAGCCGCTGCAGCCGGGCCCGCCACTCGGCACTGACGAGCCGGTTCATCACGCTCACGGCGAACATGGCAGGCAGCGTACCCAGTCCAAAAGCGGCCATGAACGTCATGCTCGTGTACACCGAACCGGCCGTCACGGCAACGGCCAGGGCCGCGTACACGAAACCGCACGGCAACAATCCGTTGAGTACGCCGACGCCGAGCATGGCCCACGTGCCGCCCTGCTTATAAAGCGACTGGATCGGCCCGATCACGTGGCGCATGTACGAGCTGGCGCCCCGCTCCAGCTGGCCGACGCGCCGCTGCACCCATGGGACGAGCACGCTCAACACCATGATCGCGCCGATGCCGATGGAGAGCCACTGCTGGTACCCGGCGAGGGCGACAAACAACCCCAACGCGCCGAAGAGACCGCCGAGCAGCGTGTACGTGACGGCGCGACCCAGGTTGTAGATGAGCCGCTCGACCAGATACCGCCACCGATTCGCGCCGGCTCCAGGCAAGCTCATCGCCAGCGGGCCGCACATGCCCACGCAGTGCACGCTGCCTACAAACCCAAACGTCAGGCCCGCGATGAACCAGTCCATAGCGAACATGCCAATGCTATTGCGGCGGTTGCAGGCGAACGGGCACCGTCATCGACCGGGTACCCGCCTGAGCAAACTGGAAGTCGACGGCGAGCGAGTCGTTCGGCTGCAACGCCCGACGCAAGCGGATCAGCATGACGTGTTTGCCGCCGGGCGCGAGGGCGATCTGCTCGCCCGTCGGCACCGGAATGGGACCGAGGGGCCGCATGCCGCGCGTACCGTCGTCGTTCTCGTACGACTCGTGGATCTCGACTGTACGTGCCACCTCCGCGGACACGGCCTGCAGCGTGTCGGGCGACGTCGTGCCGTTGCCGACCCGGGCATAGAGCGCGCTCATGCCGCCGGCTCCCCCGGGACGCGCCCAGGCGGCCTCCACCGTCAATGCCCCCGGCGTCACGGCGGACGCCTCTCCCGGCGCCCCATCCGGCGCCGAGGCGTCGTCCGACGCGCAGCCGGCCAGCACGCCGGCGATCATCAGAAGGCCTCCCAGAAGTACAGCGCGCATCATCGAATGGTGGATCCGTTGCGGAGTTTGTTGACGTCTTCGACCAGAATCTCCGGCGGGGTGCGGCTGCCGCTGTAGTGCTGCCGGATGCGTCCGTCCTCGTCGATCAGTGTAACGAGGTCGGAGTGGCTGATGAAGAAGATCTGCTCCCCGTCCTCGGTCGTCGTGGTGTCGGTGACTTGGTGGCGAATGCCGATGCGCCGCATCATACGATTGACGGTCGACGTATCGCCAGTCAAGAACATCCAGTCGGAGTCGGCGGCCTCCCAGGTTTCGCTATAGCGCTGCATCACCGAAGGCGTGTCGCGCAGCGGGTCGAACGTCACCGTCACGAACTGCACGTCGTCCGGCGCACCGAGCTGCTGGTGCGCCTGCTTCATGTTGGCCGTCGTCATCGGGCAGACGTCCGGGCAGTTGGTGTAGATGTAGCCGAGCACCACGATGTCGCCCGCCACGTCCTGCGGAAAGGCGACAGCGGTGCTGTCCGTATCGACGAGTTGAAACGACGTATCGCTGAGGTCATCGACCACGTTGGGCTGCTGGCAGCCGATGAGTCCTGCTGCCAGAAGCACGGCAGCGATGAGGCTCAGAACGCGGGGCATCGGGGGCTTCCTCATACGGCGGCAAGGTCGTGTGTTGACTCCCTCTGGGGATTAAGAAAAAAGCTCAATGCCGTCCTGCGTTTCCACCCGTGAGGCAGGGTCGTCCGTTTTCGCATCCAACTCGCGGGGAGTTTGCACAAAGTGCACACTCAAGGTCCGGCCGTACGGGGTCAGAACCGCACGCGCAGATCGATCCCCAGTGTGCGCCCGGGCTCCGGAATGGCCCCGCCCCCGAACGGTTGCTGCGCGTTCAGCGGATACGCATAGTCGGCGTCCGTCACGTTCTCGGCGCGGAGGATGATGGCCGTGCGCGCCGCCGGGGCAAAGCCGAGCCGCAGGTCGAGGGTGGCGTAGCCGCCGGTAGGCTGCTCGCCCCAAACCTGCGCGACCCGGTCCCGTGCGGCGGCGAGGTGCGTCGTGGCGTCCAAGAACAGGTCGTCGCTGAAGGGCGCCTCGATGCGCACGCCCACATCGGCCACGAGCGGAAGCACGTCCCGGGCCGGTGCGTCGCGCGTCTCATCCTGCCCCCAGAGGTAGCTCAGGCGTCCATTGAGCGTCATGAGCGGATTGACGACGAACCGCCCCGAGGCGTCTATCCCGTAGAAGGTAGCCGTGCCATTGACGTAGCGATACACGGTTTCGGGACTGAACGGCAGCAGAGGCTCGATCGTCGTGGGCGCAACGGTAATGTAGTGGCTGATGCGGCGGGCAAAGCCGTTCAGCTGGACGCGGCCCCGTCCGAGGTCGCCGCGCAGCCAGAGGTCGGCTTGCGTACTGCGCTCCGGATCGAGCGTAGGGTTCCCTTGCGTTTCGGCGAGCGACGACGTGCCGCCGGCCGGGAAGCGGTCGGCATAGCGCTCCAGCGCATCGGGCGGGCGCACCGTAGAGCCCACGCCGGCCGACAGGGTCCACTGCGGTGTGAGCGCCATCGACAGCGTGAGCGCCCCGCTCCCGTGGACCGACGACGTGCCGAGGTCCTTCATCGTGAGGCCGCCTGCATTCTGCAAAAAAGTGGAGCTGACGCGATCCGCATCGGCCGTCATCCAGTCCAGGCGCACCGTCCCCGACGCATCGACCGGTCCGAGGGCACGCGTCGCGTTGGCGAAGAGCCCGACATCGGCCAGCGTCACGGCGGGCCAGACCGCCTCGGTGGTGTAGTAGGGCGGCACCGCCCCCGTCACGATGCTGCCATTGCGGAAACGCACCGAACGCGTAGCATCATGGTACGTGCGATAGGCATCGCCTCCCAGCGTCACGCGCCATCCGGCCGCGGGCGCCAACTGAGCGGACAGGCGCCCGCCCACGTTCTGTAGCTCGGCGTCGGCGGTGATGGCGAGCCCCGGCGACCGCACGTCGTTGAGCGTGAATGAACGCGCGGTCGGCTTGTCGTCGTTGTTCATGCCGTGAAGCGTTTGTGCCGCATAAGCCTGCGCCTCGACGTGGCGCACGAGCCCGAGGCCCCGGTCGATCCGGTACTGCACGGTGCCGTACCCGCTCGTGAAGAAGGTGGCATCCAACGGACGCCCCGGGTAACTAATGTCTCGCTGGTCCTGCACGGCGCCGCGCACCGAAAGCCGCGAGCCGTCCGACAGTGGCACATCGACGCGGGCGTGCGCGCCACCAGACTCAAACTGGGCGGGGACGTCGGTGCCCGCTCCGGCCGCGTAGTCTTGCCCCGTCCGATAGGCGCCCTGCACCCGGTACGACGCGTCCAGGAGCGCGCCGCGGAGCGATCCGGCCGTCTCGGCCACTTGACCGTTCCCGTGGAAGCTGCTCTGCAGCGCGCCCCGACCCGACGGCGATTCCTCGAAATCCGGCGTCTCCACGCGGACCGCGCTCAGGGCGCCGCCGCCGTACGTGAGGGCGTACGGCCCCCGGACCACCTCGACGTGCTCCACCATCGTCGGATCGAGATGGCTGAGTGGCGCATCCATCCGCAGCGGCCCGCCGGCGACGGCGCGCGTGCCCTCCACGAAGACACCGAGCTGCGCGCCCGACACCCCCCGCACGGCAGGGTCAAATCCGAGCGCGCCGCGGCGGGCTGCGCCCACGCCGCCTTCATACCGAAGCGCCTGGCCCACGTCCACGGGATTCCCTTCACGCAGTCGACGGCGGTCGAGCGCCGTCTGGGGAACCATGGCGTCGGACGTGGGATCAACAGCGGTGGCGTTCGCTTGCTCCGTTGTGGGCGTCAGCCGAAGCGTGATCTGCGCCGTTTCGCCGGCCGTGACCTCGACGGAACGGCGCGCGGCGCGGTAGCCCAGCGCATTCACCTGCACCGTGTACGTATCCGGCGGCACGTCCTCGATTTGAAACGTACCATCGGGCCCCGTGGCTGCGCCAAACAACGTGCCGGCTACCACAACGTTGATGTCGGCGATGGGGCCCTGCGTCTGTGCGTCGATGACCGTGCCGGCGATGGTCCCGGTCTCCTGTCCGAAGGCGGGGTGGGCACCAACAAGGCCCCACAGTAACGCCCCAACGATGCAAGCTACAGAACCGACAGGGAACGCAGAATACCGGTCAATCATGAAAAGCGGTTGCCGTTGAATGGAGGAGGCAGGCAAGATACGACAGGATGTGCTCAAACGTCCCATTGCCCATCGGTTCCACACTCCCCCTTGAGACGGCACGCCGCCCCGCCCTGTTCGCCTTCGACCACCGCCCCCTTCTGCATGCCTTCCTTGCGCTGTCTCTGCGTGCTGCTCACGCTACTTCTGGCAGGCACGGGCTGCCGCCCGTCGGCCCCACCTGCCCCTCCATCCACCTCCGAGGCTACTCCGGCAACGTACGCTGAGCGCCCCGTACAGGCTCTTCCCCTCCAAGGGCCGCTGGCCCGCCCGGCGGCCGAGATTTCCGGGCTGGCCTGGTACAACGACTGGCTCATTCTGCTGCCGCAGTTTCCCCGCACCGCGTTCACGGCATCGGAAGGACGCCTCTACGCCATCGCGCGCGACCGCATCGAGCGCACCCTGGCCGACTCTACGGCGCCGCCTATCACGCCGCGGCCCATTCCGCTGATGGCTCCGGGCCTCGATGCGCACACCCCCACCTTCCAGGGCTTCGAAGCGATCGCATTTGCCGGCGACCGGATGTACGTGCTCGTCGAGGCGACGAGCGACGACGCCATGCGCAGCTACCTGCTCCGCGGGCGGATGGCCGCTGACCTGCGCGAAGCGCGCGTTGATGCCTCAACCGCACAGCGCGTCCCGATGACCACGGATCTTCCCAACATGAGCGCCGAGGCGCTTTTCATCCAGCACGACACGGTGGCCGTCCTCCACGAGGCCAACGGCCAAAACGTGCACCCGCGCCCACAGAGCCTCCTTTTCGACCGGCAGTTGCGGGCGCTGGGCACGCGCCCGTTTCCCACTATCGAGTACCGGATCACCGACGCCACAGCGCCGGATTCAGCGGGGCGCTTCTGGGCCATCAATTACTTTTTTCCGGGCGAGCGCGACGTCCTGCAGCCCGGCCCAGACTCGCTGGCGATTCGGTTCGGGACGGCCCCCTCGCCCCGTCGCTCGGCCGTCGTCGAGCGGCTGGTGGCCTTCCGGTCCACCCCCGGCGGAATTGTGCGCGCGGACACGCCGCCCCTCAGGCTGCAGCTCGGCTCGGATGGTGAAGGGCGCAACTGGGAGGGCCTGGCGCGCCTCGGCGATCGCGGTTTTCTGCTCGCCACCGATCGATTTCCCCGCACCATGCTCGCCTTCGTTCCACGCCCCGCAGCGAACCCACCCGCCGCCGCTACCGATAGGTAAACTGCGTGGTAATCGTGAGGATGCGCTGCTTCTCGGCCGCCGCCAGCTTGGGGTTGCGGATGATATGCTCGCCCACCTGCACGACGCGGATCATGTCACGGAGCGTATGGAAGGACACCTGGTCGCGAAATTGCAGAAAGGCGGCCTCGTTGTAGGGAAACGTCGTTCCGCTCTCGACGAGGATGCGCTCGTAGGTCTCCGGCTCGGTGAGATCCACGTAGAGCACGGGGATGTCGGTGTCGCCGGCGCCGGGCGGCCGGAAGATGAAATACAGGTCCTGAATCTTGTACCGCGTGCCGGCACTCGTCATGCGGAAGTGATACGTGATGAACACGTGCGTGGCGCTCGTCACGTCGAGCCCCTCTTGCGCCAGATCACGCTGCACAGCGCCAAAGGTCGTCACGGGCGCGTCGGGGCTCTTGCGCACCGGGGCGTCCTGCTGCTCCAGCGCCGTGGCGAGTGTATCGAGCAGCGTACCGGTGACCGCCTCCGTTTCGACGGGGGCAATGACCTGCACGGTCTGCCGCCACGCCGCCTGGGCGTGGCTGGTCGGGGGGGTCAGTGCCGCGCACGAAAGGCTCACGGCGAGCACGCTCATCCAAAGAGAAAACGGGGTGCGTAGTGGCATGGTGGGTTGCAGGGGAGCTATGATACAACAAATCCGAACGTGCGGCTGCTCTCGCGGAGCGATACGGGGATGCGTTGGCCCCGATGGTTGATGCGCACGATACTTTCGAGTTGGACCGTGACTTGGTCGCCGGGCTTGGCGTCGCGGAGCTGCTGGGTGAGCACCAGCCGGCCGTTTTGCAGGTCGTAGTCGCCCAGCTTCTGGCTCGCCGTCAGGCCGCGCCGCAGGTACACGCTCACCTTCTGAATGCGATACCGCGCGTCGTCGGGATAGCGCTGCTTAAACTCCCGATCGGCCTCCACCTCAAAGCGGAGCATGGCCCGGCGGCTGGAAAGCGGGTCGCCGCTCGTCACCTCGCCGGAGGGTCCGTACACGCGCAGCTGGGGGCGCGGCGGCTCAATCACCGCAAACTCGCGGTCGCCGAGGTACACGTCGTCGCCCGACCGCTCCAAGTAGACGCGCACCCGGGCGCGGTTGCCACTCGGGCTCAGTGTGACGGTGCGGCCGTTCACGCTTCCGCTGCTGCTCTCGATGCGCAACGGGCGGTTCTCCAGCCCGGGCACCGACAGCCGAATGCGGTTCAGGCTGTTCCGGTAGAGTGCCTGGGCCTGTTCGGTCCGCGCCACGATGGCCGGCCGCCGCACGGTGAACGAGCCCGAGACCGGGAAGCGCTGCACGTTGCCGCCGAGCTGCTGGGCAGCAAAGTGCGCCTGGTACGACACGCGCCGCTCGGTCTCGCCGGGCGCCAGCAGGTCGTCCGTGTTCATCACCAGCGCCGAGTCGCCCAGCGCAGCGAGGTCGCCGTCGGCAATGAGCTGCGGGCGGATGGTAGAATCTTTTTGCTCCGCGGAGGCAAGCTCCTCGGCAGCCAGGAAGGCGCGCGCCTGAAACGGCTGGCCCAGCACGACGGTCGGCTCACCCACCGACACGGCCTTGTACGTCTTCACAGCATACGTCTCCTCCGACAGGTCGAACGTGCTCACGGAGTAGAGCAGCAGCGGGAAGTACAGCGCCAGCATCACATAATATCGAAGTTGCTTTGCACTGCTCATGGATCTAGAACTGAATGATTGAGAGTTGGGCGTTGGAACGTTGCCGGTTGGAACGCTCGCACGTTGACGGGTCTACTGGACCGACTGCGGCGTGCCGTTGTTGGTCTCCGACAGCGAGAGCGGTTGGTTGAACCGCTGGAGCCGCTCGGCCGCCTGCGCAAACTGGGCCCGCATCGCCTGCATAGCGTGCCGCGCCTCCACGATCTCCTCGTTCAGCTTCTCGGACTCGTGCGTCAACTCCTCGCGGATGTTGGCAATCGCGCTGGCCATCGGCACCTGCTTCTCGTACAGGCTGTTCAGGTCCTGCACGTTGGCATCGAGCGCCTCGGCCTGGCCCATGAGGCTGTCGCCCGCCTTGCGCAGGCTGTTGCGGAGCTGGTCGACCTCTTGGGAGAAGGAGACGCCCACCTGCATGGCCCCATCCGAGCGGTTGACCTCGTCTTCGAGCGCACGGGTCATCTCGGAGAGGCCGCCGGCCGCCTTGCTGATGCGTCCCCGCAGGTTGTTCAGCTCCTCGTAGACGTCGTTCTGGCTGGCCAGCGCCACGCGAATGTTCTGCATCTCCTCGGCCAAGCGCTCGGCCTCCTGGGTGAGTTGCTCGGCGGCCCCGCCCACGTGGTCGCCCAGCTGCCGCACGGCCTCGGGCACCTCGCCGGGCCCCTCGGGCGATGCGACAGCCCCCTGCTCGTCGCCGTCGGCGGGGACGTACTTCATCTCGCGCATCATGCCCATGATGATGAACACCAGGGCTTCGCCAAGGAAGCCAACGAGCACGAACTGCTTCCACGTGAGGGTCATCCCCATCACGTCGGCTTCGAAATTAAAGATTTTGGCCATCACGCCCAGGATTGCCAGGGCGCCAAAGACGCCAATGGCGAAGTGGGTGGGGGACCATTTACGTTCGAGTTTGTAGCCCGAAGGCGCTGACGTAGGCATGGTTACTAAAAGGAGTTACTGTAGGGGATCGATGAAGGAAGTCGTATCGGCCGCCGCATGCGGGCGGCGGTTCAGCTACTGGGTGCCGCCGGGCGGGCCGGTCGGGGTGCCGCCGGCGCCGGTGGACGAAACGGGCGCTGCCGGCGGCGTGACCGGGCCGTTGGGTACGCGGAAGTCCTGCTCCAGAGCAGACACTTCACGCACGCACCGAAAGCCCACGGTGGCCGACGGCTCGCTCTTGTGTTGCGTGTCGCGCGCGGCCACGCCGATGTAGAAGGCACTCGACGTCCAGGACCCGCCCCGCACCACGCGCCGCGGCTCCTCTTCGTCTTTGTGGTAAGGGTTGAAATCAGAGATGTCCTCGTACGACGGCGTGTAAGCATCGCGCACCCACTCGGCCACGTTGCCCGTCATGCCGTAGAGGCCCCAGTCGTTGGCCGGGAAGGCATCGACCGGCGAGGTGAAGGCAAAGCCATCGGCGGCGTATCCACCACGCGCCGGGTTATAGTTCGCGAGATACAGGCCGTCATTGGTGCGCGTGTCGAAGCCGTCCCACGGGTAGATGCGGCCCAGGTGACGGGCACGGGCCGCATATTCCCACTCAGCCTCGGTCGGCAGGCGCTTGTTGAGCGCTTGGCAGTAGTCGCGTGCCTGCTCCCACGTCACGCCGATGACAGGATAGTCTTCGAAGAGGGGGCTGCGGAAGTACGTTTGCCAACTCTCCTGGCTGCGCACCTCGGCCCAGATCGTCGAGTCGGGCAAATACAGGTCGCGCTGCTCCCGTGGCATGTCGTTGAGGAAGGCCTGGTAGTCGGCATTCGAGACCTCGTGCTCGTCAATGTAAAAGGCGTTGACGGTCACGTGCTTGCGGCCGGCGTTCTGGAGCGCCAACGGATCCTCGGCCGTCAGGCCCATGATGAACATGCCATCCGGCACGAGCACCATGCCGGGGTAGCGATCCGGGTCGAACCGCTGCCCGCCGAACCGGCCGGCTTCCAGCGTGTCAATCGCCATGCTGTCGACGGCGAGCGGCGGAAGCGGCGGCGGCTTCTCGTTGTCGTCGTTGAGCCGGTACGAGATGCCGATGCGCGGCGTCCAGGACCGCTCTTCACGATCCGGGCCTTCAAAGGCGGACCACCGGTGCTCAATCTCAATGAAGACGCCGGTCCGGTCGTTGAACCGGTACTCGAAGCCCACGCCGATGGGAATGACGGACGTAGCGTTGTTGCTGCTGGCGAGGTACCGGCCAAACCCAACCTGGACGTAGGGGTCGAGCGACTGCTCTTGCCACGGCCGCAGCGAGACGCCCCCTTCCAGCGAGGCGCCGACGCCGTAGGCGATGCCGCCGTACACCTGGAACAGATCGGTGTACTTGGCCCGAATGGCGAGTTGCCCACCGACGGACGGATTGACCGAGCCGTTGTAGAGCTCCGGCGCCGACAGCGTAGATCCGCCGCCGACGTGTAAATATTGGGCCGAGGTGCTCTGGCAGGGCAGCAGAAGGCCACCCACCCAGAGCGTGACGAGAAGAATAGATCGAGCCGCGTTGATCGAATGCATGAGGCCTACTAAACCGTCGGTTAATTATTGAAAGAGATGCGATGGCCAATCGTGACGTGCAGCATGAAGTCGTAAGGCTGCGTGTCGCCACCGGCGTTGTCGAGGTAATCATCGATCACCCACCGCAGGGCAATACGGACGCGCCGGTCGATTATCACGCCGATGGGCACCGAGACGGACCACTTATCGCTGCCCACCGGCTCGGTGTCGAACGATGAGGCAATCTGGCTCGGATTGGTGTGGGTCGGCCGATGATTCAGGAACCCGATCCCACTGTAGATGCGCACGAGGTGCGGACTCGTCCAGTCGATGCCGATGCCCCCTTGCAGCTCCGCGCGCAGGATGCGATTGGAGAAGCCGAGTTGGGGGTCTTGCACGCGGACCCGACTGTAGCCGCCCTCCAGTGCAAGGTACGTAGCCCCGAAACGGCGCTCCGTGCTGATGTACAGGTCGAGGCCGCTGCGTAGCATCGAACCCATCGTCGTGCCGGCGAGGCCCTGATTGAGGTCCCCGCGGTACGTGGCTAACCCGCCCCCGATGGTGACGGCATCCAGAAAAGCCGTCGAGTCTGAATCAGCCGGGTCAGCAGGCATTTGGGCACGAGCGGGCCCGATGAGTACGAAGCAGCCTCCCACGAGGAGCAGAAGGAGAGCGCTACACAAGCGCCGTTGGAAACGAGTGGCGAACATGAGAACTCCGTGGATTGAAGTGGCGACTAGCGGTGTGTGCATTGCGCCCTCCTATTGCGCAATTTCCATTCCCCACTACAATCCATCGGATGATAACTGTTCATCCATAAACTCTCCGACGAAATAAGTTACTGTTCTCAGCCCATCGAACGGTCCCAAAGCGGCGCGTATCGGGGCTAGATCGCCTTACTAGAAGGGTTACGTCTTCAATCGGTCGCTCGATAACGAGGAGGCATCGCACCATTCCGGTCTGCCGGATGCCGGATAAGCACGGTGCATTGCCCCCTAAAGCGATAATTTTTACCCACCAAACTGGGGGATTTCGTAACCAACCAATGCGACCGGAAGAGCGTGCGCCCCCTTTGAGCGGGGCTGAGCGGCATCCTCTCGGTGCGGAACGCCCCTTGCACCAGAAGGCCGGCGAACATCGTCAACACGCCGCGGCCCATGCGGCAGCAGCCGTGACGACGATTCCACCAGAGCAACAAATGCTCGCACGCACCCACGTTACGAGCTCCTGTTTCACTAAGAAGTGAGAGACCCATGCATACCCTGAATACGAAGACGCTCGCCCTCCTGCTCACGCTGACGCTCGGCTGCTTCACCGCCCTCCTCCCGACCACGGCTCAGGCCCAGACCGCCGAAGCCAGTGGCTTGGCCACGGCCGAAGTGTACAACACCACGCTGCAGGTGCAGCACCGCTCGGACCTAGCCTTTGGTGCCGTGGTGGCCGGCAGCAATGCCCAGAACGTGACGAAGGACCCCATTAATGGCGGCCAAGACGTCGCCTCCTTTCGGGTGATGGGCAGTTCGACCGCCAGCGTGCTCCTGACCATCACCACGAACGACCTCGCGGACGATCAGGGCAATACGCTTCCGTACACCCCGTCGGTAACCGGTGCCCAATTCGATAACCAGGGCGCCTCGCAGGCCATTAGCCTCAATGACCAGGTGAACCTGAATCAGGCCGGCGACTACTTCGTCTGGATTGGCGGCACGATTACCGTCGGTGCCGACCAGGCGCCGGGCGCGTACGAATCGACGATCACCGTGGGGGCAGAATACTTCTAGCGCCGCCGGCCAGCTCGACGCACCCCCTGCTGCTGAAGAGCGGGTCAGACCTCCAC
Source organism: Bacteroidota bacterium (assembly GCA_009908415.1). Classification (GTDB taxonomy): domain Bacteria; phylum Bacteroidota; class Rhodothermia; order Rhodothermales; family Salinibacteraceae; genus JAAAPH01. The sequence goes on along the minus strand of JAAAPH010000205.1, from coordinate 2,384 downwards.
CCTGACCCGCTCTTTGGTGTTATCCCCTCTCCTGACGCCCTCTATGGCGGTTCATTGTTCCAACGGATTCTCGCCTATGCTTGCCCGCCTTCTCCCTGCCGATCGCCTGAGCGGCCCGGCTGCGGTTCTCGTTCTGCTTGTCGGCTGGACCTTTGGCCTGGCCGCTCACGCGCAAGTGGTCGTTGCCCCCAAGCTGGTCAATCTGAGCGACGACGAGCGGTTCGCGTCTGTGTTCGTCGAGAATCGCACCAACCGCCCGCAGGAGGTCGTCTTGGAGTTCAAGTTCGGCTATCCGGTGACGGATTCGCTAGGCGGCGTCTCGATGCACTATGGGGACCGGGCCGCTGCGGACAGCCTGGCGATTGGCACGTTCATCAAGCCGTACCCGCGTCGTTTCTTGCTGCCCCCCGGCCAGCGCCAGCGCGTTCGCCTCGCCCTTCGCCCCCCCAACGACCTTCCAGACGGCATGTACTGGTCGCGATTGGCCTTCACGGCCAACCAGTACGAGCAAGACACGCCCCCCTCCGCCCAAGCGGCCATCGAAACGAAGATCCGTTACCGCTACCGCCAGGTCATTTCGGTCTTCTACCGGCACGGCTCGCTTGAAACCGGACTTCACTTTCGAAAGATGCGCAGCTCACGCGACCCAGACAACATCTACATTACGGCGCGGGTGGAACGGACCGGCAATGCGCCGTACATCGGCACGGCGAAGCTGGAGGTGGTCAACGATTCCACCGGAACGGTCGTGATGACGCAGGAAGACAAAGCGTCGGTGTACTTCGACATGACCCACCGGTTTGCGGTCCCTCGCCCTGAGTTGACCGTGGGGACCTACCGGGCCAAGGTCACCTACGAGACGCGGCGCGAAGGCATCGCGTCGTCGGACCTGGTCCCCGCATCGCCTGCCTCCCGCTCCCTCCTCTTCGCGATCAATTGACCCGTGCTGTGCTTCGGCGATGGTATCTCTCCATACTGCTATGGACCGGGGCGCTGGTGAGCCTCCCCGCGCTCACCGTGGCGCAGTCCACCCCCCAGGAGCTGCTCCTGGAGTTCCGGTATGCGAACGTCATCCATGAACTCGTCTCCGTGTACCAGCAGGGCGGCGCGGCCCATTTGCCGGTCGGGTCGCTCTTCGAGAAGCTCCAGATCGAGGCGCGCGTCAGCGCCGAAGAGCGAACCGTCCGCGGCTTCTACCTGGACCCGGAAACCACGTACAACATCGACGTCGGAGACGGCACGACGGTCGTCGGCGGACGATCGTTCCCCTTCGACCCCGACGCCGTCATCGTCGGCCAGCGCGATCTCTTCGTGCGGGCCGACCTCCTGAAGACGTGGTTCGACCTCGACTTTACGGCCGATCTGCGCGACCTCCAGCTGTCCCTGTCGACGCCGCATCGCATGCCGCGGATTGCGGCGGTGGAGCGCAAGCAGAAGCAGCAACAGCTCAACGCGATGCTCGATGACCCCTCCCGGCCGCCGATGCGGTTCGTCCGCGATCGCAAGGTGCTAGGCGGCGGCGTCCTCGACTACGCGCTCATGGCGCGCGAACGGGGCCAGTTTGCCAACGACTATTCCTACCAACTGCGCAGCGGCATTGAGGTGCTGGGCGGCGACCTGGAAGGCGGCCTGCAAGGCGACCGGCAGCGCTTCGGGTGGCAAACGCGCCGCACGGATTTGCGCTGGCGCTATACGCTCCATGAATCGTCGGTGCTGAGCCGCATCCGGCTGGGCGACAGCTTCACGAGCGGCCTGCAGAACGTCCCGTACACGGGGGTCAAGCTATCGAACGAGCCGATGGCTCCCCGCCGGCAGTTCTCGACGTACACCATCGACGAGGTGACCGGCCCCAACTGGACCATCGAGATCTACGTCAATGGCGAGCTGGCCGGCGTCACGACCGCGGATGCGTCGGGGCACTACACGTTCGACATTCCGCTGCGCTACGGCAGCACGTCGATTCGCCTTCGCGAGTACGGCCCCACCGGCGGCTTCCAGGAGGCCACGCGCCGCGTCAACCTCCCCTTCTCGCTGCTGCCCCCCGGCGAGGTCGAATACGATGTGTACGTCGGCCGGCGCCGCTATGCCGGCGATGGCGTCGTGCAAGGATCGGCCGACTTCGGCCTCTCGGAGCGCCTCACCGCCCGGGTGGGCGTGGATTACATCGGCGGGCCGCTCCGGACGCCCATCGTGTTCGGCGGCGCCTCGATGCGCATGGGCAGTTCGTACGTGGCCAGCGCCCGCCTGGCTCCGGGCTATCAGACGCGCCTCGCCCTGAACGCCATCTACCCCTCGAAGCGCCGGTTCGAGCTCCGGTACACCCACTACCAACCGTCCTCGCAGCAGACCCTTTACAACCCGACGGCGCTCAATCATGAAGTGCA
>JAAAPH010000228.1 GCA_009908415.1 Bacteroidota bacterium | reverse complement strand
AACATTCGCCTGTCGGGCCAGGATGCGCGCCGCGCCACGTTCAGCCAGCGGCACGCCGTGCTCGTCGACCAGGAGGACGGCAGCGAATACACGCCGCTCAACCACCTGCGCGAGGAACAGGCCAAGCTACTCATCTACGACAGCCTGCTTTCCGAGTATGCCGTACTCGGCTTCGAATACGGCTACTCGGTGGGCGATCCGACGGCGCTCGTGATCTGGGAGGCCCAGTTCGGCGACTTTGCCAACGGGGCGCAGATCATCTGGGACCAGTACATCTCCGCCGCCGAAGAGAAGTGGGGGCAGACATCAAGCCTCGTGGCGCTGCTGCCGCACGGCTACGAGGGGCAGGGCCCGGAGCACTCGTCGGCCCGGCTGGAGCGGTTCCTGCAGATGGCGGCCGAGCAGAACATGATCGTGGCCAACTTCTCGACGCCGGCCAATTATTTCCATGCTTTGCGGCGCCAGGTAAAGCGCGACGTCAAGAAGCCGCTCATCATCATGACGCCGAAGAGCTTGCTGCGCCATCCCATGTGCGTCTCGACGCCGCAGGAGCTGACCGACGGGGGCGTGCAGGAGATCATCCCGGCCACGGCCGATCCGTCGGACGCGAAGCGGCACATCCTGTGCAGCGGCAAGGTGTACTACGACCTCGCCAAGGCATTGCAGGACGCGCCCGAGAAGCAGGCGCAGATTGCCATCACGCGCGTCGAGCAGTTCTATCCGTTTCCCGAGGACGAGGTGCGCGCCGAGTTGGAGCGCTACCGCAGCGTCGACGACGTGCTCTGGGTGCAAGAGGAGCCGGCCAACATGGGCGCATGGAGCTACTTGCGGCCTCGGCTCGATGCACTGCTTGAAGACATCCACGGCACGTGCGAGGAGCGGGCGCAGTATGTGGGCCGTCCGGCGAGCGCCAGCCCGGCCACCGGCAGCGCCAAGGTGCACAAACGCGAGCAGGACAACGTGGTCTCCGAGGCGCTGGGCGTCTAGTCGCGAGCCGCACCGTACGTGTTTGGCATCAGCCCTCCGCACCGCTTCGGCGCGGGGGGCTTTTCGCTTGCAACGTGGTCCTGTCACGACCCCCGGAATGGAGTTCGACTGTGCCCGATCGGCCGGGCCCGATTCCACCAAGCAGGCGGCGGAGCGCACAGCACGCGCTACGCGCTCATGGAATGGCAAAAAGACGGCAGGGCGGATTGCTGGGGGCAGGGTGGCAAAAAAGAAAAGGCCACCCCGCGGGCATCGCGAGGTCGCCTCTGAGCCGATGAGGTATGTGCGGTGCGCTTACAGGCGCTTGCGGTTTTTCCGCCGGTTCCGGGCGCGCCGGCGAGCGGCCTTCTTGCGCTGCAGGCGCTTCTCTTCCGATGGCTTCATGTACGCCATGTTCTGCCGGTACTCGCGAAGCACCCGGCTGCGATTGACTTGCCGACGGAAGCGCTTGAGCGCCCGATCAATAGATTCGTTTCCTCGAACTTTAACACCTACGGCCAAAACAAATCCCTCCTTGGAGAATGGTTGTGTAACTTGCTTTTCGGTATTTGGGCTGCCATCTTGGACAGCTCCCTATGCAACAGAAGCCGTCCTCCAAGTGTTTCCGCGACGGCGCGCAGGTTCATCTGGGCTGTTCGGTTTCACGTTCCCTCCACTCCCATCCATGGCTGAATCGTTTACGCTCGTCCTGGCAACGCGCAACCCCGGCAAGGTCGCCGAAATGCGCGACCTACTGGCCGATCTGCCCGTGCGGCTCATCCCCGCCGACGCGCTCGACGCACCGCCGGACGTCGAGGAGGATGCGCCGACCCTGCGAGGGAACGCGCGCAAAAAGGCCGATGCGCTCCATCGGCATACCGGCCATCCGGCCCTGGCCGACGACACGGGGCTGGAAGTGGAGGCCTTGGACGGCGCGCCTGGCGTGCACACCGCCCGCTTTGCCGGCCCCGACGCAACGCCCGCCGAAAATAACGAGCAGCTGCTTCAGGTGCTGCAAGGCGCCGACACGCGTCGGGCCCGGTTCCGCACCGTCGTAGCCTTTGTCGACGGCAAGGACGTGCACGACTTCGAGGGCGTGTGCGAGGGATCGATCGCCGAGGCGCCACGCGGCGATGAGGGGTTTGGCTACGATCCCCTCTTCGTGCCCGAGGGAGAGCAGCAGACCTTTGCCGAGATGAGCGCCGCCCAGAAGAATGCGATCAGCCACCGCAAGCGTGCGCTCCATCAGTTCGCCGTGTTCCTACAGGCGCGGCTCGAAGCCCAGGCCCGCTCTTGAGCCGAGACCGTCTCAGCCAAGGCCCTCTCGCGTCTCTCTCCACTGTGAACCGTACCCATGGTCGCTCTCGTCCAACGCGTCAAAGAAGCCATGGTCGACGTGGAGGATACCCCCGTCGGCGCGATCGGTGCCGGCCTGCTCATCTTGCTCGGCGTTCATACCGACGACACGGAAGCCGAAAGCACCTGGGTGGCGCGCAAGTGCGCTCACCTGCGCATCTTCCCGGATGATGACGGCCGCATGGATCGCTCGGTGATCGACGTGGGCGGCGAGGTGCTCGTCGTGCCCCAGTTCACGCTATACGGCGATGCGACGCAGGGCAACCGCCCTTCGTTTACCGACGCGGCGCCGCCCGATCGTGCCGAGCGGCTCTACGAACACTTTGTGAACCGGGTCAGCGACGAACTCAACCAACCGGTCCCGACGGGTGTTTTTGGCGCCATGATGGACGTGCACCTGGTGAACGACGGGCCCGTCACGCTCTGGGTCGAGCGCCTATCGGATTAAGGCGGACCAGACCGCCACGTCACGCCCCGACAACCCTATTTTGTGTCCCCCATCCCCGCCTTCTGTCATGCAATACGCTGCTACGATCTTTATCGCTGTTCTCGGATTGGGGCTTGCCGCCGTGCCGGCCGCCCGTGCGCAAGCCGACTGGGTGCTGCACAACGCGCAGATTT
>JAAAPH010000305.1 GCA_009908415.1 Bacteroidota bacterium | reverse complement strand
CTCCCATCCGCTGGCCGCCGAACTGGCGGCCGAGCGGCGCAAGACGGCCGCGCTCCAAAAACGCCTGGAGCAGGCCGAGGCCATCATCGAGGTCCAAAAAAACCATCGCGTACCGGCGGTCCGCCTGTGGGCGGAGAAACGGGCGGCGTTATAGTGGGCGCGGAGGGGAGCGTCCGATGACTTTTTGGTGGCAAGCACCCCGGAAAAAAACGTGGTCCATGGGCTGCTGCGGACTTGAGAGTGGTGACGCCTGGCGTGATCCCGATTAGGAAATTGATATTTTCGCACAGCTCAGCCCCTCCTTCGTGCTTCCACGACGGAGATGCCCGATGGCTCGTAAGACCCGGTCCCGCAAGCCCCGCGGGATGCCCACGGTGAACCCGCACGCCGCCGCGATCGATATCGGCGCCACCATGCACATGGCCGCGGTCGGCCCGGAGCGCGACGCTGACCCGGTCCGTGCGTTCGGCACGTTCACCGGTGATCTGCACCGTCTCGCCGACTGGTTCGCCAAGTGCGGAGTGACCATGGTGGCCATGGAGTCCACCGGCGTCTACTGGATCCCGGCGTACGAGCTCCTGGAGCAGCGGGGCTTCGAAGTAGTGCTGGTCAACGCCCGCGACGCCAAGCACGTCCCCGGTCGCAAGACGGATGTCAGCGACGCGCAATGGCTCCAGCGCTTGCATGAGTACGACCTGCTCCGGGGCAGCTTCCGGCCGACCGGCGACATCGCCACGCTGCGGGCCTATCTGCGCCAGCGAGAACGGCTGCTCGATTTCGCCGCCACGCACATCCAGCACATGCAAAAGGCGCTCACCCAGATGAACCTACAGCTTCATCACGTGGTCTCGGATATCACCGGCGTCACCGGTATGAAGATCATCCGCGCCCTGGTGGCAGGCGAGCGCGATCCGGGGGTGCTGGCATCGCATCGGGACCGGCGGTGTCGGGCGTCGCCGGAGACCATAGAGAAGGCGCTGGTCGGCAACGACCGGGAGGAGCACATCTTTGCCCTCGCGCAAGCGCTGGAATTGTACGACGTATGCCAGGAGAAAGTGGCGGCGTGCGACGCCTGCATCCAGGAGGCCCTGAAGCGTCTCAAAGCGAAGGCTGCTAAGCCGGTCGGAAAGCTTCCGCCGCCCCGGAACTCGACCAAGCAGCCCAATGCGTTCGCTTTCGACGTGCGCGCGGCGTTGCACGCGATCCTGGGGGTGGACCTGACCCAGATCCACGGGCTCGGGTCGTACTTGGCGCTGAAGCTGGTCGGTGAGTGCGGGACCGATCTGTCAGCGTGGCCGAGCGCCAAGCACTTCACCTCCTGGCTGTGTCTAGCGCCCAGCAACAAGATTTCCGGGGGTAAGGTGCTTTCGTCTAAGACACGGCGCTCCGGCAGCCGGGCGGCGGCGCTGCTCCGCCTCGCCGCCGTCGCGGTCGGGAAGACGGAAACTGCCCTAGGCGCGTTCCAGAGACGGCTATCGGCGCGCATCGGCAAGGCCAAAGCCATCACCGCGACGGCTCGCAAGATCGCGGTGCTGTTCTATAACGCGCTGCGCCACGGCATGGACTACGCCGATCCCGGTGCGTCGTACTATGAGGAGCGCTACCGGCACCGTGTTCTGACCAACCTGCAACGGCGCGCTAAGGCATTCGGCTATGCATTGCACGAGATCAACGGCGAACCGGAGGCTGCTGTTTCTTAGGAAAGTTTCAGCGCTGTTGGGGATTGCTCTGCCGCCGACCGACGACACCGACGGGACGTCGTCATGACCGCCGCGCTGCAAGGCCCTGCAGGCACCGTCGCGCCCACCTGTGCCGCGCTGGCCATACCCCGGGCCAGCGTCTATCGCCACCGTCGAGCCGCGCCGACGACCAAGCCCCGGCCGACGCCGGCGCGGGCGCTGAGCGTAACCGAACAGCAGGTCGTGCTCGACACCCTGCATGACCCGCGCTTCGTCGATCAGACCCCAGCCGAAGTCTTCGCGACTCTTCTCGATGAAGGCGTCTATCTCTGCTCCATCCGAACCATGTATCGGATCCTCAACAGCAGTAAGGAAGTCCGGGAACGACGGCGGCAGTTGCGTCACCCCGTGTACCAAAAGCCCGAACTCCTCGCCGAAGCACCCAATCAGGTCTGGTCCTGGGACATCACCAAACTGAGAGGGCCGGCCAAATGGACCTACTTCTACCTGTACGTCATCCTCGACATCTTCAGCCGCAGGGTTCTCGGCTGGCGCGTCGAGGAGGTCGAAAGCGCGACGCTCTTCACCCCCCTCTTTAAGGAAACCGTCGCCAAGCATGGCGTCCCGCCCGGCCAGCTCACCCTCCACGCCGATCGCGGCGGGCCCATGAAGGCCAAGCCCACCGCCCTGCTTCTCGCCGACCTCGGCGTCACCAAATCCCACGGCCGGCCCCATACCTCCAACGACAACCCGTTCTCCGAGGCCCAGTTCAAGACCCTGAAATACCAGCCAATGTTCCCTCAGCGCTTCGAGACCATCGACGACGCCCGGGCGTTCTGCCGCAACTTCTTTCGTTGGTACAACGCCGACCACCATCACGTCGGCATCGGACTCATGACCCCCGATCAGGTCCATTACGGTCAGGTCGATGCCCTCCGCGACCACCGACAGCACACCCTCAACCAGGCCTTCGCCAAAACCCCGGAGCGCTTCGTTCGCAAGCCGCCCGAACCGCCCGCCGTGCCCGCCGCCGTTTGGATCAACCCGCCTAAACCGCCAGCCAACAACAGCGGTGCCGCCGACCAACCTCGTCCCCGGACTCCACAGGGGGGACCCGAAACCGGCCCGGCGACAGCGCGCCCCAACACGCTGGCTGACGACGGGCCGGTTTCGGGGGGTACCTGTGGAGCCCCGGGGGCGACGGACACCCCGCAAGCTTAATTCACCACCCAGACTGTCTCAAATTCGTTGACATGTTCCGGAA
>JAAAPH010000022.1 GCA_009908415.1 Bacteroidota bacterium | reverse complement strand
CCCGAAAGAACAGTTCGCTCTCGGCCTGCGCCGGCGCGTCGGCGATCGGGCCAAGCGCCAGGCACACGAGGGCGCCCAGAAGCGGTCGGTAGCTGTGCAGGGGGATGCTTGCCATCATGGCATGTGGGGGAGGCCGGAGCGGAAGACAGGGGTCGGTTAGCGCGCTTCGCTGGGGGCGTCCGTCGCGAGCGACTTCATGAAGAGGATGAGCGACTCGACCTCGGCCGCGCTGAGGATGCCTTCGTAGGCGGGCATGTTCGCCTCGTACCCCGCCACCAGTTGGCTGGACGGCGCCCAGATGGACCGCTCTAAGTAGGCCGCATCGGCCACGACGGTCTCGCCGCTCTGCAACGGTCGGTCGGCGCCAAAGAGATTATTGAGCGGAGGCCCCACCTGCTGCGCCCCATCGAGCGCGTGGCACGTCACGCATCCGACTTCCTGGTAGATGTGCCGCCCCCGTTTGGCAGTGGGCGCGAGCGCCTCGGCGGCGGCCGTGCTGGCCATCAAATCGGGCGCCTGCTGCAGGTCCTGCTGCCAGTCGACGTTGCCAAACCCCGCCGCATCGAGGTCCAGGGGGCGCGCCTCGTTGAGCGTCAAGTACACCGGGGCGTCGAGCGCCGTCCCATCGGCGGCCGTGATCGCGTAATTGATTCCGATCTGCATAACGCGCTGCATATCGGGCACGACTAGCAACACGGCCGTCTGGTCTTCCGACAGGTGCGCCGCGGCGACCGGCAGTTTGTCCTCGCCGGGCGACCCATCCAGCGTAAAGTGGCCCGATCCGTACTGCGCCGTGCGTTGGTAATTCCAGCGCCGCACGCCGTAATTCCGCGCATTCGTGGCCGTCTCGGGGTCGAGCGGCTGCTCAAAGCGGAGGATCACCCCCTGCCGGCCCGCGCGCGCAAGCGTCGGCTGCCCGCTCGGTTGGCCGGTGTACCGCACTCGCAGAAGGCTGCTAACTTTCTCGGCTTGCGAGCCCCACACCTGAAAGCCCGCCACATACACCTGGCCGTCGCCCGGATTCACCTGCCCCTTGCTCGTCGGGACCGTGTACTCGCCCGCTAGCGGGCTCACGCCGCCCTGCCACGGCGTCTGCGTCGTGTCCATGTACACGTGGAACGGCCCGGGGCGCGTGTATGAGAAGTGCATCATGGCCCCGCTCATTGGCCCCATCCGATCGCTCGTTACCCACAACTGACTTGCCCCGGACGGATCGACTTGGTGGGGAATCCAGGTGAGGGGCGGCTCGGGATCGGGCGGGGCGCCCGCACGCTGTGTGGAGGCCGGCACGCCGTAGTATCCGCCCTCGCGCACCACGTAGATAGGTGTAGAAGGGACGAAGTTGCCCTGCTGATCAGAAGCCGTCAGGAAACCCGATGCGGGATACGTCCCCAGGTACGGCTCTCGAAACCCGTCGGCGACGACGCGGATGCTATCCCCATCGGCGGAGACCTGCGTGACCGATCCGGCATGGCTCGACCCGACACGAAACCCCGGCACGGCCTCTTTAGAGGCCTCGGTGCGCGGCCCAGCGTTCAGCGCGCCCCCCATTGATAGAAAGAAGCCGCCCTCCGGCCGCGGCACCATGTCGAGCGGCCACTCGCGGGTCTCGTTGGACTGGATGATGCGGTTGCTGAAGTTCTCGTAGAAGTCGGCCTCGCCGTCGCCGTCTTGGTCGTGCAGCCGGACGATCCCTTCGCGCCCGTACACGTAGATCGCTCCGTCCACGATGCTGAGGCTGAGCGGCTCGTAGAGTCCGGAGGCAAACCGCTTCCATCGAAGCCGTTCGAGACGCTGGTTGATGCCCGAGACGAGCCACACGTCGCCGCTGAACGTGACCACCGCCGCCCGGTCGCCGCCGTCGAAGAAATCCAGGTCGGCCGCTCGCACATTGCGGTTCCAGGGGTTTGGCAGAGGCAGCGAGAGCTCGTCGGTCACAAAGGCGCTCGTGTCGGGAGCCACCTCGCCCCGCGTGTGGACGACGCGCGGCCAACGGGCGGTGCCCTCGTCGCTCGCATCAATGCTATCGACCGGCCCATTCAGCATCGACCGGAACGCCGGCAGCGCGGTGCGCGGCCCGGTCCACAGGACGAGCCGAAAGGTGGCGGCCGGCGCATCGTTTGGAAGCCGGAACGTCACGTATCGGCCATCGACCGCCTGAAGCGTGGCTCCCTCCGGCGGCTGAACGACGCCCACCGCCGTCACCGTATCCGGGGCTGCGCTGTGCTCCAGCACCACGGCGTTACTGCTCTGCTCGGCCGTCGCGGCGTTGCGCACTTCGGCCGCGACGAGCGTCAGCGGGCGGGCGGTGGCTTCCGTCTGCACCGTGCGTGTGATGCCGACTTCGCCGTTCACCGCCACGCTCCCGGGCTGCTCCAGCACATCGGTCCCCTGCACCGTATACGACAGGACGGCCCGGTCGCCCACCATGTGAATACCGTTCCATCGCCCCTGGACCCGGTCGATTGGCCCGCGGCCGGGATCGTCTGGGTTCGGCCCCGGCGGCCGCGGATCGGAGAACGTTGGGGCTGCCCCCATCCAGCCCGGATACATCCCTGTTCCAAACACGGGCTGACCGAGGACGCGCGGAATCTCGTTCTGCTTGTTGTTGGGCTGGTCGTAGGAAACCTGGGCCATGGTCGACATGGAGACGAAATCCCCGGTCCAGCCGGCACTCATGCGCAGCAGATCCGGGTCGAAACTGGCATAGGCTCCTTTGCCGAGTTGGAGGGCGATGCCCCGCACGGCCAGGTTGCGCTCGGGCATAAACGGGGCCATTCCCTCGGCATCAACGGTGGTGGTGATGAAGGGGAAACCCGATTCGACGAAGGGATCGAGCCCACCGGCGGCCCATTCGAGGCCTTTCAGTAGATGCCGGCGGAAGAGCGGGTCGCTGTACGCCGCTTCCGTGTGGCCGAGCGCCGTGTAGAACGAACGCCCTCCGTCGTATTCGCGCAACCAGGCC
>JAAAPH010000403.1 GCA_009908415.1 Bacteroidota bacterium | reverse complement strand
GGACGTTCGAGGAGATCGACCAGTACGACGATTATTTTAGCGTGCTTCCGTTTGCGGCGTACCGGTTTGAGTTGATGGGCCGCCGCGCCCACCGGGATGGGCGGCTCGATGACGCCCGCACGGCCATCAATCAGGCACTCTCCGCGTATCGGATGATCGGGGATGCCCGCCGCACGGCCAAGATGCAACATACGCTGGCGAGCCTGTTGGACGATCGTCCCTCGCAAGCCCGCGCGCTGCTCACCGCAGCCGCCGATACGTTCGAGCGCCTCGGCGCCCACGACGACGCTGAGGCGGCCCGACGGCTGCGGGCGGCCACACCCGCCCCCGAGGACGCCGCGCCGCTGCCCGTCGAATCTACCGTTGGCGCCGCCCTGGCGCGTGCCTCGGTGTCGGTACGGCTTGTGGCCGAGGCCTGGATCCAAGCCGCCGAAGCGCTCCTCCCAGGACGGTGGATCGGCGTGTACCGTTGTACCGCAGACGACGATTGGTCGTGCATCCACGAGCACGGCGTTCCCCCTGCCGACCTGGCTCCGCCCTCCACCGCGACCGGCCTGGACGAAGCCAACGGGGTGCTGTGGAAGCCGCTGTACAACGACGACGCGGCCTGCATTTACATGGCGGTCGCCACGCAGGAGGATGCCCCCGCCTGGCGTGAAGCCGCCGCACGGCTCGCCCCGTGGTTCCCCGTCGCCCAGCTGGCGCTGGAGCGCGCATTGCTTCGAGAGCAATCTATCGAAGACGCCTCCACGCCGGAGGAGGCCTCCGACGTGCTGCCGGAGGTTGACGGCTTTGTGCACGACAGTGCACCGCTTCGATCCATCGCACAGCGCATCCAGCGGGTCCGTGCCAGCCACAGCCCGGTGCTCATTGCGGGAGAGACCGGCGTGGGCAAAACCACCATCGCCCGCGTTATTCATGCCACCAGCGAGCGACGGGCCGGGCCGTGGCACGTGATCAACTGTGCCAGCGTGCCGCCCGACTCGCTCGACGCCCGTCTCTTTGGCACAGCGGATGGGGACTCCGGCCTCCTCCATCAGGCCGACGGGGGCTCGTTGCTCCTGCAGGAGATTGGTGAACTGCCCCGAACGCTTCAGGCCAAGCTGCTTCAGGTGCTCGAAGCGGAATCAATCGTTTCGTCCGCCGCCCCGGAACCACGCCGGGTGGACGTGCGCGTGCTCGCCTCCACCACGGAGGATCTCTCCGCTCGCGTCCGAGCCGAACGCTTTCGGGACGACCTCTACTATCGGCTCAATGTGATTTCCCTGCACGTGCCGCCGTTGCGCGAGCGCCGCGCCGATATTCCTGCGCTCGTGCGCCATTTTGCGACCACACTGCCGCCTGCCGGGACGCCCCCGGTATCGATCACGAACCGAGCGCTCGAAACGCTCGTGCAGTACGACTGGCCCGGCAATGTACGCCAGCTTCGCAACGAAATCGAGCGGGCGCTCCTCTTTGTGACGAGCGAGCCCGCCCCAACCATTGACCTCAATGTGCTATCGGACTCCGTGCGCGCCGACGCCGCGCCACCCGACGAACACCACGACGACTGGGCCGCTATCATGCGCCCGGACCTTGACTTGAACGACATGCTCGCCCGCACGGAGAAGGATATCATCGAGCGGGTACTCACCGAATGCGACGGTCAGATCACGGCGTCGGCCGATATGCTCGGCCTCACCCGCCAGGGCCTCTACAAAAAGATGAAGCGCTTGGCCATCGATCCGGCGAACTTTAAGCCGTCGGCCATGCCGTCGGCCCTTGCCTCTTGACCCGACCTTACCCCATTGGCAGGTTGTCCCTATGAGTACAGAACCTTCCTCAACACCCGCCTCCTCCGCCACTGATCAGGCGGACGACACGACGCCTGCATCGGTACCTGTGGAGTTGGATCACGCGTCCGTCATGACGACCGACCTGGACGATGCCGTCTCGTTTTACGTCGATCTGCTGGGCCTCCAGCTGCGGACCATCGAAGACGACCCCGTACGAGAAGGCCGGCAGCGTGCCATGCTCACCGACCGGCACGAGCACGACGTCGTTGAGATTATTGAGATGCCGGAAATGGTCCACCCCTCGGTGCCGGGACGTGGCGGGGTGCATCACCTGGGATTCCGGCTCCCGGAGCGTGACTGGCACTCGCTGCGCTCGCGGATGGACGCGGCCGGTTATCCGTACCAAGAGGTCAAAGGCCGCCTTTTCGTCCGCGATGCCGACGGCCTCGTGTTGGAGATCGAGAAGGCGTAGCGAATCAGGCATGGTGAGGGACCGGTACGCCCCGGCCTCATCGCGCCCTCCCAACTCACCATCCGCCGGACGCGCCGCCGCCGCCAAACGAGCCGCCACCTCCGCTAAATCCACCGCCCCCGCCGGAGGAGCCGATGCTGGCCGAGCCGCCGCTAGACACCACGCTCGGCACCATGAAGGTACGGCCGGCGAGCGTGACCTCCACCTTCCGCCCTTTGTTTTCCTCATTCGCCTCTTCCAGGCGTTGGCGGATGGACTTCCAGTTCCCTTGCCGGCGAAACCACCACTCCGCCGCACCGAGAAGACCAAGGTAGCCGGGCACGGCGGCCAGCGCAGCCCACGGTGAAAAAAAGACCACCCCCCATCCGACGCAGAAGAAGAGGCCGAGAAATCCCAACCACAGCCACATGCCCGCTAGAAAAAAGACAGGCGCGAAGGTCACAAGAGGAAGGATGACGAAGCCCACGAGAAAGGTGAGCCGGAAGAAGATCGGTGGTACGCTCTCGCCCTGTGCCGCTCCTGATGACGGTTCGTAGGTGCCGTTGATGGCATCGAGGATCGCCGTCACCCCGGCCTCCACGCCCCCGTCGAAGTCGCCCGCCCGAAACGCCGGCCGCAACTCATACCGGATGATCCGGCTCGCCACCACGTCCGGCAGCGCCCCCTCCAGCCCGTAGCCCACCTCGATGCGCATCGCCCGGTCCTCCCGCGCGATGAGC
>JAAAPH010000039.1 GCA_009908415.1 Bacteroidota bacterium | reverse complement strand
GATGCTGCGCCGCTCGGGCAGGAAGTAGTGGGCGAGGGCCTCCGGAAACGATTGCTGCACGAGGCCCTGCTCGCGGGCATAGGCCGCCTCGGGGTGCGTAGGTGTGCAGGCGTTGCCCACAATCGTGAGGTCGGGCGGCGGGTCGAGGTGCGCCGGGTCGAAGCCCTCGTGCACGGTGATGCCGAGGTCGGCGAGGTGCGTGCTCATCGGCGGGTAGGCGGCCTTGTCCGCGCCACGGACCGTGCAGCCCGCTTGCCGAAAGAGGCCCGCGAGCGCGCCCATGCCCGTGCCACAGATGCCGATCAGGTAGATATCATCGAGCTCGTCCGGAGGAGGAACGGGGGGGCGGTCGAAAACGCGCAGGTCAGCGTCCGGGAGATGGGCGGCTTCCTTCATAAATCCGAGGTGGTGCAGAAAACAGACGGGGCGGCGCTCCGTGCTGGAGCAAAAACTACTCCTCCCGTTGGGGCGACGATTCTTCGGGCGACTGCTTCGACGGATTCTCCGGCGGGTTCTCCGGCGGCATGCCACTGCCGGTAATGCCGAGGCGGACGATGGCTTCCTGTTCGGAGCTGGACTCCTCCACGGCCTCTTGCACCATGCCGAGTTGCTTGGCGCGCTTAAACCACTGGCGCCGAGCGAGCGCTTGCATGTCCTCCACCGAGTCGGCCTCGTCGACGATCTCCAGGCCCAGCAGCGTCTCGACCACGTCCTCCATCGTGACGATCCCTTCCACGCCGCCGTATTCATCGACCACCAGCGCGATGTGCTCCAGCTTATCGAGCAGCCGCTCCAGCAGATCCGGCAGCGGCAGCGAGTCGCGCACGACGAGCATCTCGCGCGCCAGGTCGCTCAGCTTCACATGGTGCTCTTCCTGGGCAGCCCGCAGCAGCATTTCGTCTTTCAGCACGTAGCCCGTGACGTCGTCGCGCGTCTCGCTGTAAACCGGGATGCGCGAGAAGCGAAACTCGTCGTACTCCTCCACGACCTCGCCAATCGTCGTTTCCTCCGGCAGGTCGAACATGACTGTGCGCGGCGTCATCACGTCCTTGACGCGCAGCGAGTTGAAGCGGAAGAGGTTCTTCAGGATGCGGGACTCCTTCTCCTCGAAGACGCCCTCTTCCTGGCCCAGCTCGGCGAGGGCGGTGAACTCCTCCCGGCTAAAGGGCACACGCTCCTCCCCGGAGGAGAGCAGCCGCGTGATGCCCTTGGACAGCTTCACGAGCGGCCACATCGACCAGATGGTCGGTACGAGGATCCGCGTGATGCTCGGGGCGAGATCGCGCCAATACACCGCCCCGAGCGTCTTTGGAATAATCTCAGAGAACACGAGGATGAGCAGCGTGAGCACGGCCGAGATGACGCCGATGTACGCCTCGCCGAACACGACGGCCGCCTGCGCGCCGGCCCCAGCGGCCCCAACCGTGTGGGCAATAGTGTTCAGGCTCAGGATGGCGGCGAGCGGTCGGTCGATGTCCTCCTTCATGCCGCGGAGCTTCTCGCCCATCGGGTTCTCCTCTTGCTCCAGGGCCGCCATGTACGATGGCGTGACGCTGAGCAGCGTCGCCTCCATGATGGAACAGAGGAAGGAGACGCCGAGGGCCAGCGCGACGTAAAGGACAAGTAAGCCTATACCAGATTCCATACAGCAGGGAGGAGGGTCTTCGGAAGTCCCGACGGGCACCGCAGGGATACGCAGCCGCCCATTATCCACGGAGAGCCTTGCCTTGACCCTTCACCGTCTGTGATGCAAGCCTAGTTAGCAGCAGCGGATAGACAGAATGCATTCGGGCCGTACGCAGTTTCTCAGAGGAGCGCGCACCGAGGGCGTCGACCGTGCTAAATGATGCACAAGCCTAGTATACCCAACATACCAACGGTGGATCAACATGTCATGTTTATCGGGCGCGCTTGTAGAAACAGAGCGACCCGACGCGCGGACGCCGGGTCGCCATCTGACTCGTTCTGTACTACGAGAAGACTACCGTGATGGATCCTCGTAGGGGGCGTCGGGAGCAGATGGCTCCTCGGACTGCTCGGGGGCGCCATTGCCGCGCGTCTCGGACATCACCGCGCGGTCGGGGGCCGTCGCCCCTTCGCCGTTGGTCATCACCGCCTCACTGAAGATGGCCGCTCCGTCGGTGTCGCCGCCAAAGGCGCTCGTGATGCGCAGGCTCAGCGAGTCGAACGTCGAGTACATCACCGGCACGATGACGAGCGTCAAGAAGGTCGCAAAGACGAGCCCGGAAATGATGGCCGTGCCCATCGGACCCCAAAACTGGGTGTTCTCGCTGCCAAACTCGAAGTTCGGCTCGAAGTTGGCCAGCAAGCCCACAAAGTCGACGTTGATGCCGAAGGTCAGCGGCACGAGGCCAAGCACCGTCGTCAGTGCCGTCAGCAGCACCGGGCGCAGGCGGGTCGCGCCGCCCTCGATGATGGCGTCCTGTTTCTCCATCCCGCGTCCACGGAGCTGCATGATGTAGTCTACGAGCACGATGTTGTTGTTCACCACGATCCCAGCCAGCGCAATAATACCGATGAAGGTGAAGAGGTTGAACGGCGTCCGCGTGAGGATGAGGCCGAGGAGCACGCCAATCATGCTCAGCCCGACGGCGACCATGATGATGAACGGCGCGCTCACGGAGTTAAACTCGACGATCATGATGAGCAGGATGAGCACGAGGCCGATGGCCAGCGCCGTGCCCAGGAATCCGAAGGACTCCTGCTGCTCTTCGTTGCCGCCGGTGTATTCCAGCGCGTAGCCGGTCGGGAGGTTCTCCCGATATTCCGAGAGCTCGGTCTGCACGCGGCCGAGGACCTCGGGGCCGTTGTAGCCCGGGGCCGCATCGCCCGATACGGTCACCACGCGGTTCTGGTCGATGCGCGTGATCGATCCAAAGCCGGTGCCTTCCTCGATGTCGGCCACCGACGTGAGCGGAATCTGTTGGCCGACGTTGTTGGTGACGTTCAGGTTGGCCAAGCTGTTCAGGCTCTGCCGGTCGGATTCCTGCAGGCGCACGGTGATGTCGTACTCATCCTCGCCGCTGCGGTACGTGTCCGCCTCGACGCCCTGGATGGCGGCGCGCACCGTCTGGGCGATTTGCGTGGTCGAGAGGCCGAACTGGGCCGCCTTCTCGCGGTCGATGGCCACCTGCACCTCGGGGCGGCCCGTGTTGAGGTTGTCGGAGACGTCAACGAGGCCGGGGATCGTGCCGCTGTCGGCCGCGTCGTTGAGGCGCTGCTTCACCTCCTGCGTGATGGCTACGATCTGTTCGAAGTCGGGGCCGGAGACTTCGATGTTGACCGGCGGCCCGGTCGGCGGGCCCTGCTGCTGTTGGGTGAACTCGATCTCGGTGCCCGGGATGCCCTGCAGCTGGGCGCGCAGCTTTTCCAGCGTTCGCGTCGATGACTCGGCACGATCCGAATAGTCGACCATGTTCAGCGAGATGCGTGAGCGCTCGGGCTGCTGCGCGCCACCGCCGAACATGGCGTCGCCGCCCACCCCCACGTTCACGAGCATGTTCTCGATGTTGGCCTCCGAGGCCGGGTTCTGATCGAGCAGCTGCAGGATTCGATCCTCGGCCGTTCGGGCCACGCGGTTCGAGGCCTCGACATTCGTGCCCAGCGGTGCCTCGATGTTGATCTGCACCTGACCCGGATCGGTATCGGGGAAGAACGCCTGGCCCGTTGGGGCGAACAGAAAGAGGGCCACGATCACCACAAATCCGCCGAGCGAGCCGTTCAGCAGCGCGGCCCGGTTGTCGGTCAGGATGAGCTCGTCGCGCGTATTGATGAGCGCGCCGACCAGCCCGATAAGGATGATGGCTGCGGGGACGGCGGCAAACGCTGTCATCGTCTGCAGCGTGAGCGTACCGCCTAGGTAGTTGAAGGCCATCACGATGGCCATCACCCCGAGAAACGTCAGGCCCACCTTGACGCTCGTCCAGCCGCCGAGGTAGATACTCTCCAGCGTGTGCAGGACGACGCCGACGGCCCCGATGGCGGCTAGGAGGCCGCCCGGCACGAGCAAAATCATGCCGGCCGGCTGCCCCACGAGCGCCGAGACGGCGCCGCCCGCGATGGCGAACAGGACGCCCACCGTGAGCGCTGCGAGGGCGCCCGTGTTCCGCAGCATGGCCCACTTGCTGGAGTAGTCCCGCCGGAGCATCTTCTGCAGGAAGACGCGGTACTGGCGCACCAGGCGCGGCAGGCTCTCTTGGGCGAAGCGGTCGCCAATCCGCTTCATGATGCGCGTGTGGAGAAAGTACAGCACCGGCAGGCCGACGGCGATGACGACCAGCGTGCGCCAGTTGGCGAGCCCCAGCATAATGCCGAGCAGCAGGATGAGCGCGGCCCCGCCGTATCGCGCGAACGCCGGCCACTGCTTCTTGGGCTGATCATCGTTGCCGCCCTGCACCTCCACAAAGAAGCCCGTCACCACCGGGTTGATGATGAGCGCCACGAAGAGCGAGCTCGTGAGCGTAATGATGAGCGTCAGCGGCAAGTAGCCCATGAACTCGCCAATGATGCCGGGCCAGAAGAGCATCGGCGCGAAGGCCGAGACGGTCGTCGCCGTGGAGGCCACGACGGCACCGCCCACCTCGCCCGTGCCCTGCTTCGCAGCTTCCCAGCGCGAGTAGCCCTCCTCACGAAACCGGTAGATGTTCTCGATGATCACCACCGCGTTGTCGACGAGCATGCCGAGCGCGATGATCAGCGAGAAGAGGATGATGAAGTTGAGCGTCTGCCCCATCGCCTGGAAGACGAGGAAACTCGTAAACATGGACAGCGGAATGGCGATGCCCACGAGCGTGGCGTTTCGCACGCCCAGGAAGAACAGCAGCACGGCGATCACGAAGATCAGCCCGCTGATGATGTTGTTCTCCAGGTCGGTCACCAGCGACTGCACGTTCTCGCTCTGATCGCCTGTGATGGTGACTTCCGTCCCGGCCGGGAAGTTGAATGCATCGATCGTGCGCTTTACCTCGTCGGACGTCTCCAGGATGTTTGCGCCGGGCCGCTTCGTCACGTTCAGCGAGATGACCTGCAGCGTCTGCCGCTCGGCCTCGGGGATGGCCACGGGGTCGTCGTCCGTGTTGTCGCGCTTCATCAGGCGGAGCCGGGCGTAGCTGTCGCGGTCCTTGAAGCCGAAGGCCACATCGGCCACGTCGCGCACGTACACGTTGCGGCCCGATGGGGTCGACTTCACCACGAGGGTTTCGATCTGCTCGGCCGGATCGTCGAACTGCCCGTCGACGCGGACGAGGTAGTTGAGCCGGTCCACGTCGATCGACCCGCCTGGGATGTTCGTGTTCTCCTGCTGGATCGTGGTGATCAGGTCGTTGAACGACAGGTTGTAGCTCTTGAGCGCCGAGAGGTTGACATCGATGCGCACCTCGCGCGTGAGGCCGCCGATCAGGTTGGCTTCCAGCACGCTCGAAATCCCTTCGACTTCATCCTGCACATCCTCGGCCACGTCCTTCAGGCGCGCCAGCGAGTAGTCGGCCGCCAGGTTGACCGTCATGATCGGGAAGTCGTCCGTGTTGATCTCGCTGATGATCGGTTCCTCGACGGCGTCCGGCAGGTCCGGTTGCGCGCGGTCCACGGCGCGGTTCACCTCCTGATACGCTTTGTCCGTGTCGACGTCCGGCGTGAACTCGACCACGATAGTCGAGACGCCCTCTGACGAGGTCGACCGCATCTCGTCGATGCCGTTGATCGAGCTGATCTCCTGCTCGATCACCTGCGAGACAGTGGCCTCCACGTCGCTCGGGCTGGCGCCCGGGTAGATCGACGTCACGACGATTTGGGGGAACTCGATCGACGGCTGGGACTCCTTCGGAATGGTCAGGTAGCTCACCAAGCCGCCGACGGCCAGAATCAGGGTCAGCACGACGATGGCCGTGCGGTATTTGATGGCGAGGTTGGTAATATTCATCGGTCAGCAGATCAGTTCGTTGCAGAGCGCTGGGGCATCCGGAGCGGGGGCTAGGAAGCCGGGTTCGAGGCGGTGTTGGATTCGTACGGGGTGCCGGCATCCGGAATGCGGGTGTACTGATCGGTCACCTCCACGGGTTGGCCCGGTGCCAAGTTGGTCTGGCCCACGACGACGACCTCGTCGCCGGCCTGCAGGCCCGATGCGACGGCCACGCGGGCGCCGGTAGATGGCCCCAGCACGATGTCGCGCTTCCGGGCGATGGCTGTCGAGTCGGTGCGCTCAAGGGTGTACACGTGCGTGCCCGCCTCGTCGCGGACGACGGCCGGGCGGGGGATCACCAATGCGTCCTCAATCGTCGTGCGGTCGAGGCGAATTTGGGTGACCATCTCCGGCTTGATGGTCCGATCCGCATTGGCAATCGTCGCCTCGATGGTGAACGTGCGGCTGTCGGGATCGATGGCCGATCCGACGAACGTCACCGTGCCGGTCCGCTCGCCGAGCCGGGCCGACTGAAATTGGATGCGGAGCTCGTTGCCCTTCTCGATATCGCCCGCATAGCGCTCGGGCACGCCGGCCACGACCTTCGCGGGCTGCACGTCGATCACACGGGCCACCGGGTCGTTGGGCGCGACCTGCTCGCCGGGCTGGACGAAGCGCTCCTCGACCGTGCCCGCGAAGGGGGCTGTGACGCGCGTGTTGCGCAGCCGCTTTTCGGCTTGTGCAAGCGCCGCACGGGCCTGCGTCCGCTCCGAGCGGACCTGCTCAAACTCCAGCGCCGTGATAATCGAATCCCGATACAGAGGCTCCTGGCGTTCGTAGCGATCTTGGGTGAGTTCGTAGCGCGCCTGCGCCTGCTCCAGGGCCGCTTGGGCTTCGGTCGCGTCCAGCTGGGCGATGCGCTCGCCTTCCTGCACGGTCGTGCCGAGGTCCACGATCGACATGACCGTGCCGGCCGCTTGGGCCGACAGGGTCGCGTCGTTGATCGCTTCAACGGTACCCGTCAGCTCGATCTCGTCAGTAAAAGACGTGGGCTCCAGTACAAGCGTCTCCACGCGCGTGGCGGGGCGCTGCTGCGCGGCGGCCTCGGCCGTCGCGGGCGCTTCGCCGTTGCCGCAGCCCGCGGTGACCACCGCCGTAGCGAGCAGCGCACCGACGAGGGCAAGGGAAGACGAGAAAGATCGAATGGACATGGGACAAAGAGATCGGATGGGAGAGGAAGGGCGCGAAAAAGAGGGCGGTGGCGGCGTCATCGGCTCGTGAACCGGAATTCCGCAGGGGGCGTCGCAATGGGGATGCCGACGGCCACTTCGAAGGCACTGCGGGCCGTCAGATAGTCGTGCACGGCCTGCAGGTAGTTGAGCCGGCTCTGGTCGAGCTGGTCGGACGCCTCGCGCAGCTCCAGCTGGTTGGACACGCCCTGCTGTACCCGCTGGCTCACGAAGCTGTAGTTCGTCTCGGCCCGCTGCACGTTCTGCTGCTGGTTCTGGATGCGCTGGCGGGCATCTTCGAGGTTGCGCAGCGCCCGCCGCACCTCCAGCTCCACGCCGCGGCGGGCCTGCTCGTAGTCAATCTCGGCCCGGCGCACGGCCACCTGCTGCTGCTCCACGCGGGAGGTCGTCTGAAAGCCGTTGAAGATGTTCCAGCTCAGCTGCAGCCCCACGCTGAATGCAGGGTTCCAGAAGCTATCATCGAAGAAGCCGCGATCTAGCGTCGAGTAGGCAAAGGGGTCGTCCGGGTCGGACAGGGTGAGCTCGCGGTCGTCCGGCACGCGTCCGGTGTAGTTGAAGTTCGCCACGGCTGAGAGGCGCGGTAGGTACTCGGCACGGACGGTGTTTTCCTGCACGCGGCGCAACTCGATGGCGAGGCGCGCCTGCTCCACGTCGGGGCGCCGATCCAGCGCCGTCTCAATGGCGCGCTGCATCGACACCTCGCGGTAGAGCGCCATGTTCTCGGCGTCCAGGCTGCCATCGAGGCGAATCGGCCGATCCACCGGAATGCCCATCGTGTTCTTGAGGTTGTCGAGCGCCAGGCCCGTGGCGTTTTCGGCCTGCACGAGCTGTGTTTGCGTGTTGGACAGCTCCACCTCGGTGCTCAACCGCTGAAACTTGGGCGTGACGCCCTGGCGCACCTGCGTGCTCACTTCTTGGAGCGTCGTTTCGGTGCGCTGCACCCGCTGCTGGAGGACCCGCACGCGTTCCTGAGCGAGCAGCGCGTCGTAGTAGGCCTGGCGCACCTGGTCCGCGAGTGTCTGCATCCGCCGGTCCACAGCTCGCTGGTTCACGTCTTTGAGTTGCTGCGCGCCGGCGATCGCCGAAAATGCGCTGCCGTTGAAGAGCGTCTGCGTGAGGGAGATGCCGCTTCGGAACTCGTTGTCTACGCCAAACGGGTTGCCTCCGCCGCCCAACGAAACGCCGGCCGCTTCGCGCGCCTCCTGCTGGCGGTCCTGAAACTCTTGGAATGTGATCGGTGCCGTGGTGGGATCGTCGTCGGTGCGGGCGCGCTCGTTAAAGGCCACCCAATCCGCCGAATTCCCGCCGGCAAACAGGCCCGTCACGTCGCTTCCGGCAAAGGGATTGGCCGTCACCACGTTGCGCGTGTATCCGCCCGAAACGTCAATCTGCGGCATGACCTGCCCCCACGCTTCCCGCACCTGGGCATCTGCGTTGCGGACGTCCAGGCGCGTTCGCTGCAGGTCGAAGTTTTGATCGAGGGCCACCTGGATCGCCTCGTCGAGCGTGATCGACACGGGCGACTCCGAGCCTGCCGGCAGCACGGCGGTCGGGTCCGGAACGGATTGGGCGGGCGTCCCCATCGGGGCGGCCACCCACAGACCGATCAGCAGCAACACCGGCCATAGGGCGCGTCGATGATTCATCGCATCCATGGGAGAGAAAGGCATCATGATTCGTGGACAGAGAGCGTCGAGGAAGCGGCGGCCGAGGACGGGTGTACCAAGCCGTCGAAGAGGATGGTCGTGAGGAAGTCGGCGGCGTGCTCCGGATCGTGCAAAATCGACTCGGCACACTCCTCGTGGCGGTCCATCATGGCCCGGTGGACGAGCATGCCATTGATGTTTTCCAGGATCATGTGCGCTACGCCCTTGGCCGGCAGGTCCTGGATTTCGCCGCGTTCCATGGCGGCTTCGAGGGCGGGGGCGAGCGCCGTCACCATCCGCTCCTGCTGGCGCTGAAAGTAGGCGGCGTGCTCGGGGTTTTCACTGAAGCCGAGGCGGTACGACTCCTTCATGAGCACCATGAACAAGTCCTCCCGCTCCAGGAAGAAGGAAAAAGCCTCCACGACGAGGGTGCGGAACCGTTCGCGCAGGGGATGTTGGCGCGGGGCCGGCTCGGCGATTGCCTCGCGCAGCATGACGTGCACGTCATCGTAGAGGTCGTCGAAGACGGCGAAGAGGAGGTCTTCCTTGCCGCCCTCGAAGTAGTTGTAGAGGGTGCCTTTCCCGAATTCGGCGCGCTCAGCGATTTCGTCGAGCGTCGCGCGCGCAAAGCCCTTCTCGGCAAAGACGGATTGGGCGGCGCGCAACATGGCCTGCCGGCGCCGAAGCCGTTCGCGCTCGCGGCGCGACAGACCTTCATGGGGGGGCGTGCTGCTCATCAAATCGGGGATTGGTCGACAGGTTCGTCACAAAGTGACCGGCTGGTCACCGGATGAACAACACGTCATATTGTGACGGATGATTCAGGTTGATTGTGAAGAGCATGGCTGCTTCCGGTGAAGAAGCGAGGAACGGCCCGGTTGGGGCGCCACACACAGGGAGTGGTTGCACGTCGTTTCGGCGTGCGGCTCCGGCACGCCCGTTCGTGCCCAACGCAAAAAAGGACGTCCGGTGGGGAGACGTCCTTCAGCGCGGGGGGGTTACAGTCGCCCCCGTGGGTTGGTACAAGGTGCATGGGGCCATGGAGCGAGGCGCAGGGCCAGCGCTTCAGGGCAGGGCTCACACGTAGTCGGCAAACTGGTGGGCGTGGAGGTACTCGACGACGTTCTTGACTTGCTGCGCGCTTTCGCGGTTGCAGACGAGGACCGCGTCGTCCGTGTCGACGACCACCATGTCGTGCACGCCGACGAGCACGACGAGGCGGTCGTCGCCGTGGACGAGGCAGCGGCTGGCGTCGTGCATGAGCACGTTGCCTTGGATGGCGTTGCCGTGTTCGTCCTTCTCGCTGAGGTCGTAGACGGCGCGCCAGTCGCCCACGTCACTCCATCCGAAGGAGCCGGGCACGACGTACACTTCGTCGGCCTGCTCCATCACCCCGTAGTCGATGGAAATCCGGGGGCTGTTCTGGAAGGCTTCGGTGAGCACCGACGACTCGGCGTCGGAGTCGACCACCTCGCGAACGGGCGCGAAGGCCTCGTAGGCGGCCGGCAGGTGCGTCTCCATCTGGTCGAGGATGGTATCGGCGCGCCAGATAAACATGCCACTGTTCCAGAGGAAGTCGCCCGAGTCGAGGAAGCGCTCGGCGGTGGCCAGGTCGGGCTTTTCGGCGAAGGTGCGCACGGGATACGCCTGCGGCTCGGCATCGGGGGCGGTGGCGGCATCGGGGCCATCGAACTGCAAGTAGCCGTATCCGGTGGCCGGATGCGTGGGGTTGATGCCGATCGTGACGAGCGCGCCGGGGGCTTGCGCCTGATCGATGGCCGCTTCCAGCACCTCGTGAAAGCGCGCCACGTCCTCGATCACGTGGTCAGCCGGGAGCACGACCATAGTGGCATCGGGGTCACGCGCCTGGAGTTTCATGGCGGCGTAAGCGATGCAGGGGGCCGTGTTGCGGCTGATCGGCTCGGCGAGGATGTTCTCTGCAGGCAGCGCGGGAAGCTGCTTTTTCGTCTTCTCCACGTAGCGTTCGTGGGTGACGACGAGGCACCGCTCGGGCGGGACGAGGCCTTGCAAGCGCGCGACGGTGTTTTGAATCAGCGTGGAGTCGCCAAAGACGTTGAGAAACTGCTTGGGGTGAGCTTGGCGGCTTTCGGGCCAGAAGCGGGTCCCAATCCCGCCGGCCATGATGACGGCATACGTAGACATCGGGCAGCGCGCGTGGGTTCGTCAGAAGAGCAGTGAGGTTGTGTCGCCAATGTAGCGAACGGCATGAGGAGTTGCAGCCGCCCTACGTGATGAATGCGGTAAACGTCCGCGTCCTTCGCTACGCTACGGGGCATCTCGTTGGCGCAACACAGTAGTTTGGTACTTTAACAGAGTGGAAGATCCGTACAGGTCTTCAATAAAAGACAGAAGCGTAAACAATCCATCGATATGATGGCGGGAATGCTCAGTAGGATGATCGAGCACACGGTTTAGCACATCGACCGCGAAGTGGTCTGTGATTGCAGGGGAGCGGGTCACTTGGTCTTGCATGCACTTTATGGCGGGATCCGCTGGGAGGTAGGTGCGGCGTCGGCCGAGCCGGCTCTGCAAGAAACGTTTAAGTCCAGGTATTGCACGGACGAGCATGCGTGCAAGGCGGTAGACTTGAAGCTGGAATGGCTTCATCCTGATCCCTAGAAAGTCGCTGTAGCCTACGTCGAGGCTCCGAGGGTGTACAGTCTGGAGGAAAGCGCGATAGAGCTTGAACCCTGCCTTCTGCTCGCCAGGGCATTGCAGCGCATAGCGGACAAACGGCGACCCTGATAGTGGGGCCGTAGACCAACAGAAATATCGGTTGCGGTCTTCGCCTTCGAACGAAAACTTGAAGATCCGTTCGAAGAGAAAATGCCTGAACCGGTCAGTGGGGTTGGACTCGGGATAGCTAGCCAGCTGCCCACGAATCGATTGGAGCAAGGACGCTTCTGAGACGCCCATGAGGCGTGCCGTGAACGCAGGGGAAAACCAACAGCGTTGTAGGATATGCGACATGACTTCCCCGTGATGGATGCTGGACGCCGGACGTAGATCACGAAGCGCAATGCCTACATCGCCCGTGAAGAGGTGGGCAGACGGGCCATATTGCTCCAGAACAGATTCGAGGAAGCTGACCACGAAGCCGACATCAAACGGGTTGAGTCCACCCTTCGCCCGGAGCAGTTGGTGCGCGTGTCGGCCTGTCGTGGGGGGTAAGGAGAGCGTGTGGGCGTCAAACCCAAAGCGATCAGCCAGCGCAACAGCGCCTTCAACGTCGCGTCGATTGGAAGCATCCGGTCGAATGAACGTAATGGTCTCGAACGGATGCGCGGCGCGTTGGAGTCCGAGCGCCACGGCCCGTGAGTCGAGCCCCCCGCTGAGCGCCACCACGCAGGTTGATGCGTGACGGGCGCGGGCTGTGCAACTGGCCTCGAAACGGTCAGCTAGCGCCTGCGCGTTTTCTTGAAGGCTCTTGTCCGCGTGCGCACATCCGTCGAAGTCATATACATGAAGGGGGATGATCTGGGGCCGTGCCACGGGCCGAGATTGAACGAGCGTGCACGGCGGAAGGCGCTTCACGTCCTCCATCAGGGTGCGTTGCCCCAGGGGGTAGCTGAGCATCAACTGCTGCGCCATGCCAAGTCGGTCGGGAGCAGGGGGCGAGGGGACGTGCGTGAACAGGCGGAAGTCGCGCGACAGATAAAAGGCGTCCGGTGCAGTCCAGTGATACAGCGGGAGCCGACCGAGTCCATCATTTACCAAGGCCCAGGCCTTGGTCTCTTTGTGGAAGAGGAATGCCACGAACGCACCGTCGAGTTGGGTCAGCGTGTCGCGCAGCGGATGGTAGTCGCCATCGAAGGCTAGGGTAGCTAAGCGGGTGAGTGTGCGGCGCTGTTGGGATGCTGGCAGCCCGTACAGATATCCTTCTAAGTACATCCAGAAATGATGCGTTTCCATGATCTGGACGGGGTACTCAGCATACGCTACGGTAGCGAGCCATCGGCCATCCTGCTGGAAATGGGTGCGGCGCACATACCGCTCATCGAATCGCATTGCATCGAGGGCTCGTGAGAATCGGGCAGAGGACCAACCGGGAGAGAGCGACTCGGCAAAAGAGAGGCCGGGCATGATGCGAACAGATGGTTACGATAGGAGAACGCGCCAGCCGCGCGCAGTGAAGCGCCGTTCGACGAGCTGAGGGCGGCGGGTGGCTAAGTAGTTGTGAGGGGCTGTCTGGTCCTGAAGCGTAGTAGTGAGGGCCATCAGACACGGGCCATGCAACTGCTCGCCGAGGCCAAACACGGTAAAGCCGCGAGCTTCGAGAAATGAAGGCAGTGAAGAGCTGTAGGGGTGTAGGTCTTCATACACGATGTGTGTGATGCGGCCTTCGCGTAAAACGCGCCGGGCACCATTCAGTACCTGCATCTCGTGTCCTTCGACATCGAGCTTCAGCATCGACACGAGGTGCTCGGCGACGACATCGTCAAGGGGGCGGCAGGCAACGCGGACGCGCGATGAAGACGGAGAAGAAGTGAGGTGGGCGGTACCTTGGTTGTCGTCGAAGCGGCGGCCCCATGCCAATCCCGCTGTTCCGTCACGGTCGCTGAGCGCCACCTCGTGGGCCTCGATAGGTGCGGTATCGGAGGAGCATGCAACGTGGGCAATGTTTTTTTCAAGTTGCGAGTAAAGTGTGGGGTGGGGTTCGAAGGCAAGAACGCGTCCCGAGTGGCCAGCGCGCAGAGCCATGAGGCCCGTCATATGACCGATATTTGCACCAGCGTCAACGACGAGATCGCCGTCATCCACAAGCCGCCATAGCGCCTCACTAACGGCGCAGGCATACAAGCCGTGGAGCCATATGGATCGTCCGATGTGTTCATTGATGTTAACATTCAGATCAAGCCCCCAGGGAAGCGTTACCGCCTGATGCGGGTGCGCGGGTGGGAGAAGCTGCCGGACAAGGCGTCGGATCAACTGCTGCGGCCGAAAGAGATAGTGCGGCCGTGACACACTGATGAGGAATCGCTGGAGCATAGCATCGGGTCAAGAACGGACCGTCAATTGCGGAGGGCATATATCAATGAGGTGTCGACATCGAGATGGGTCATGACGGCACGGCGCATCCAGAGGCCGGCAAGCATGAGGGTGGCAGCCGTAGCCATGGCAGCACCCGTGATGCCGAAGGCCCAAATGCCAGCGGCGTTTAATATGAGGTTACCCATCAAGCACCCTCCATAAATGCGAATGAGGACATTCTGCAAGTCAGCAACGCGCATGAGAGAAAGGTGGGGGCCTAAGCCGGCATTCACGACAAACCCGGCCAGTAAGATGAAGAGGGCCGATCGAGCGCCCTGGAACGACGGTCCAAACAGGCCTAAGATGCCCTCGCTAGCGAGGGCAATGCCGAGAGCGGCCCCGAGGGTGGGCCAAAAATACCAGTGTGCAAACCGTGATACAGATTGTTGCAGTGCAGTCGCATCCGCACGGGCGTGCAACCGAGCCAGCTTCGGAGCCGCCACCGCATCGACTGCGACACCGATGAACAGGGCCGCGTGCGCCGTCTGAAGCGCAGCGTTGTATATTCCGACCGGGTCGAGGTGGAGCAGTCCCCCGATCATTAAAATGTCCATCTTGTTGATAAGGATCAATACGCCACGCCCAAGGATAAGCGGCAGCGCGACAGCAAGCCACGACCGGGTCCTTCGTTCTGGAGTATGGCGCGTCCACCCTTTGGGACGGCCGGTCCACGTGGCGCGTCGCTGTACCAGCAGCGATAGCCCCGCGGCGGCTCCGCTGATGATAAGTACGGCCTCTGGAGAGACCGACATGGAGAGCAAGACCAGCGCGCTGATTCCGCCGAGAACCACGAGACGCCGCAGGACATGGAGCGGTCCGTACGCGGCCACCATCCGATGGTGGGCGCGGAGGATTTCTGTTTCGAGCTGTAGCAGGGCTAGCGGAGGAATCACCCACAGTGCAGTCAGAACAGCTTGATCGGTGGTAAACGGAGGAAGCAGATACAACAGTCCTGATCCGGCGAGGGCCATGCCGGCTGATGCGCTTAGCACGAGGCGGCGACTTTGTGCGATAAACCCTTTGAGCAAACCTACCGCTTCCTGCACGCGGTACGTGGGAATGTAACGCAGCGCTGCCGTCGGAAGGCCGAGGCCACAGGCCATTGACAAGAGGGTAATCCAGCTTAGGATATAGACATAGGTTCCGTACGCAGTCGTGTCCATCCACCGGGCCAAGACAACCTGGGTCCCGTATCCCAGTCCAGCCCCGAGTATGTGGCATATGAGCGTTGCACCCACCTTCTTAAGAAATGGAGAGCGAACCGCGATTCGAACAGTCGAGAGGATATGAGACGGCACAGCGCGCTGCGAGGCAGTCAGAGGTTGAAACAGTTAAGGCAAAAGAGAGGCAGTCTCTTACGCACAGATGAAGAATAGCAGGAAGAACAGGGCCTCCCATCGAACCAATCGACGGATTGTTCATCTCACAACCGTCCATTCAGCGACGGATCCACGGATTGTTCACAAGCAGCTGAAGACGCTGCAGGAGGTGGGCTACGAAGCGCATCTCGTAGCGCCGCGTCAGCACTCTGGAGCCGTTGATGGTATTCCGATTCATGCCCTGCCATCGGTCAACGGGCGCTACCGGCGTGCACTGATTCAGCGACGTGCGTTTCAGCGAGCCCGCAAACTTGGCGCCGACTGCTATCACATCCACGATCCTGAATTAATCCCTCTCGCTTACGTGCTCAAGCACGCGACGGGCGCCGCCGTCATCTACGACATGCACGAGGACTACCGCTGGCATGGACCGGTCGAGGGGCGGCTGCTCCGCGCGCTGGAACGGTGGTGCTTCCGGTGGGTCGACCACGTCATACTCGCGGAGTCCAGCTATCGCCCGATCGTTACCGGGTCGGGCGCCTCCTTCACATTCATCGGTAACTACATGCGTCCCTACGACGAGGCCGCGCCTCCACCCCGCAACGAGCCGGGCGATCCGTTCCGGCTGTTGTACACCGGCATCGTGGGCGCAAGCCGGGGGCTGTTCCATATGATCGAGTTGCTGGATCGCCTCCGGACAACCGGAATGAATGCCGTACTTGATGTCGTTGGCGTGTGCAATGTTGCCGACCAACGCCAGCGCGCCGTGCACGAAATCGATCAGTGCGATCTCGGCCGCTACGTTCGGCGAAAAGGGTGGGATGCCTATGTGCCCGCTGCCACCATGACGCCCTACTACCGGGAGGCAGACGTTGGGCTCGCGCTGTTCGAACCCGAGCCGAACTATGTGCAATCGATGCCGACCAAGTTCTTTGAGTATCTGCACTATGGACTGCCCATTCTGTGCTCGGACTTTCCCCCTTGGCGGCAGTTTGTTGAGCAGCATGGCTGCGGCGCCGCTGTCGCCCCCGGTGATGCGGAGGCGGCACGGGTCGTACTGCGCCGTTGGCACAACAACCCCGACCGGTACCGCGAGCTGTCGGAGGCGGCGCGTGCCGCGGCGGCTCACTACCGGTGGGAGGGGATGGGAAGACGGTTGGTGCGGCGCTACGACGAACTGCTCGGCATCCGCGGAGCGGTCCAATGACCCTCACCGAATGACGGCGATCTTTTCCACGTCCCCTTCGAATGAGCTATTTTCGCCGCGGACGACGACGCGGTAGAGGTACACGCCCGTCGCCACACGATCGCCGTCGGCGTCGCGGCCGTTCCAGCGCAGGGTGTTCCAGCCGACGCGCAGCCCCCCGCCGCCATTTACGTCGGCGGCGCGGAAGGCGCGGATCAGGCGGCCGGATAGCGTGTAGATGCGGAGCCGGAAATCCTCCGGCCGCTGCGTGCCCCCCTCCACGCGGAAGGCAAACGTCGTGTGCGTGTTCATCGGGTTGGGATACGGGTACAGGTCGCGGACGACCTGATCGCGTTGCACGCGGAAGTGGACCTGGTAGGGCTCTGAGAGCCGGTTGCCGCGCGCATCTTCAGCCTCCACGCGCAACGTATGCGTTGTGTCACGCCCCGAAAGGTCCGGCGTGAAGACGATGCGGGCCTCGTTGGTTGCGGCAGAGGCGGGTTCAAACTGCAGTGCTGGGCTGCTGAACGGGATGGGCCGGCCGTCGAGGCGCACCTCCGTGAGGCTGGTGTCGGCCAATGGAAAGTAGTTGCTGTTGTCCCCGACCAGAATTTCGATCGTGGGCTGGGTCGAGACGAACGGCAGGCTCGGGTCTTGGAGGTTCGTGACCGGTTCCGGGTTGGGCGGCAACGCGCGGCCTTCGACGAGCACCTTCAGCGTGGGCGGTTGCCGGTCCGCCGCAACGACCCTC
>JAAAPH010000515.1 GCA_009908415.1 Bacteroidota bacterium | reverse complement strand
GCCCAGGTAGAAGCGCTTGAGGTACGGCGTGGCGTCTTCCTTCCCCTCCGCGATGTGGTCGAGGACCTCCTCCATGTCGGCCGTGAAGTTGACATCGACGAGCGGTTCGAACTGCTCTTCCAGGAGATTATTCGTCGCGAACGCGGTGAAGGTGGGCACGAGCGAAGTGCCATACTTGCGCACGTAGCCGCGCCGCTGGATGGTGTCGATAATCGACGCGTAGGTGCTCGGTCGTCCGATGCCTTCCTCTTCGAGCGTCTTGACGAGCGAGGCTTCCGTGTAGCGCGAAGGCGGCTG
This sequence comes from Bacteroidota bacterium, assembly GCA_009908415.1. Classification (GTDB taxonomy): domain Bacteria; phylum Bacteroidota; class Rhodothermia; order Rhodothermales; family Salinibacteraceae; genus JAAAPH01. The sequence goes on along the minus strand of JAAAPH010000515.1, from coordinate 2,679 downwards.
CGTCTCGTGGCCGATCGGCTCGACGTCGGTGCAGTCCGGCGTGTCGCCTTCGTCCAGCGGTGGGAGCGGGTACTCGCGGTCTTCGAGTTCGGCCTCCGGATCGTCACTGCCCTCCACGTAGGCGCGGAAGAAGCCGGGGAACTCGATCGTCTTGCCCGAGGCGCGAAAGCGGGCCGTATCGTCGCCCTCGCCGACTTCGATGTAGGCGTTCGTGAATCGGACGCGCGCGTCGGCCATCTGCGTGGCCACGGTGCGCTTCCAGATGAGGTCGTAGAGCGCGGCCTCCATGCCCGTCAGCCCGTGCTCGTCCTTGGTCTTCATCTCATTGCCGGCCGGGCGAATCGCCTCGTGCGCCTCCTGGGCGCTCTTGGAGGAGGCGTACTTGCGCTGCCCGCCGCTCAGATAGTCTTCGCCGTACCGCGCCCGGACCACCTTGCGAGCGGCCTGCACCGCCTCCTCCGACAGGTTCGTGGAGTCGGTGCGCATGTAGGTGATGTAGCCGTTCTCGTAGAGGCGCTGGGCAATGCTCATGGTGCGGCTCGCCGAGAGGCTGAGCTTCCGGCTGGCCTCCTGCTGCAGCGTGGAGGTAATAAACGGCGCGTATGGCGAGCGCGTCCGCATGCGCGTCTTGACGTCGGCCACGGTCCACGGCTTCGCGAGGTAGTCCTCCGCGAGCGCCTTGGCCCGCTCCTCGCCGAGGAGCAGGACGTCTTTCCCTTCTTCCAGGTCCTCCTTGAGCCGCCCGGTCTCATCGCTGAAGTCGCGGCCCGTAGCGAGGCGCACGCCGCCGAGGTGCGTCATCTGCGCCTCAAAGCCGGTGCCGTTTTTCGCCAGCTGGGCCTTCAGGTCCCAGTACGACGCCGGCACGAACGTGATACGCTCTTTCTCACGCATGACAAGCACGCGCACGGCGACGCTCTGCACGCGCCCGGCCGAAAGCTTCGGCTTGATCTTGCGCCAGAGGAGCGGCGAAATCTTGTATCCCACGAGCCGGTCGAGGATGCGGCGCGCTTCCTGCGCCTCGACCAAATCTTCGTCGATGTCACGCGTGTCGTTCAGCGCACGCTCGATGGCTTCCTGTGTGATCTCGTGGAAGACCATGCGCCGCACGGGCACGCTCGGATTGAGCACTTTCACGAGATGCCACCCGATGGATTCGCCCTCGCGGTCTTCGTCGGTGGCGATGAAGAGCTCGTCGGCCTCCTTGAGGGCCCGCTTCAACTCCCGCACGACTTTCTTCTTGTCGGACGGCACGACGTACAGCGGCTCAAAGTCGTTCGTAATCTTGACGCCAAGCCGCGCCCAGTCTTCGCCTTTGTGCTCTTTGGGGATCTCGGACGCCGAGGCCGGCAGGTCACGGATATGTCCCATGCTCGCTTCAATGTCGAACCCATCCCGCGGGAGGAAATCCCGAATGGTGCGAGCCTTCGTGGGCGACTCAACCACAACCAGACGCTTCATACAACTGCTGTACGTTTAATCATTCAGAGACGTGTGCGCGGACAGGGCCGCCGCTGGATTTTGCGCGACAGCGAAACTATCACGTTTGGGCTCGGGGTGTCGTTCCGTACGGGAATGTTAGCAGACGGTAATAACTCACGAAGGCCCGCCCCGTATTTCAGGAGCAGGCCTTCATTGCGGAAGCGTCAAGGGGCAGTTTTAGTTGGTCACTTCGCGCTCGTCGGCCGTCAAGCCGATCTCAAGCGAGTCCTCCCCGAGGTAGTGGTCGAGGTGGTGGGCCCGGTTTTCGGCCTTAGTGAGCACCTTCTCCAGCTCGCGCTTGGTGCCATGGTCGCCCAGCTCCAGCGCCAGTTCAATGGCATCGCGGACCGTTGCGGCCAGCGTGCCTTCGGCGGCCAGATCGTGCTGGAGCATCGCCCGGACGCGGAACGTGCCTTCCGGCTCATGCTCCACGTGCGACAGCTTCGCCTGGTTGGCCGGGCTGCTCGTCGGGATGCCCCCCAGCGCCGTCATCCGCTCGGAAATCCGGTCGATGTACTTGTGGACCTCCTCGTAGTTCTCTTCGAGGAAGTGGTGGAGGTCCCGAAACTGCGGGCCCTCGACCAACCAATGATGCTTCTGGTACTGGTGGTAGAGGGTCCACATCGTGGCCTGGATCTCGTCCAGCTTCGGCAGCAGTTGCTTCACCGTCTCGTCATCCAACCCAATGGGGTTGTCTTCGACGGTTTCTTGCGACCGCCACGGCGACCCGTGCGCGCTGCGGCGGTCCGCCTCAGTCGGCGGCTCCGCACCGTTCATATGATCGTTATGGTATTCCGGGGTGGTGTCGGGAGGCGTGTCGTGCTGCACCTCAGATTGCGCCTGCGCGGTAGCACTCATAGTATGCAATCGCACTTGTTCGAAATGATTGAATCGTCACGGCCGTGTTGCCATCGTGACAGGCTCACTAGCCTTTTATTTCCACGTAATGAACGAACAAACCCGATGCCGCCGTCCTCTTCTCGTCGCATACTTGGGGTTGATATCAACCACGTTACAACGTCGCAGGGCCGTAACATCGGCGGCGGCATTCGTTCTTTTGTCCCGCGTCTTGTACCCTACCTTCATGCCTCGCATCGCACTTTCTCAGACAAACATTCAGGTGCAACATGTCAAAACGCACGTTGGTTGAAGGAGTAGCAGTAACCGCTGCTGTCGTGGGCACAGCTGGGACCGCGG
>JAAAPH010000250.1 GCA_009908415.1 Bacteroidota bacterium | reverse complement strand
GGAATGGGGCGCAGCGTGTCGGGATCACTCGCGGGGGCTGGAATGGGGCTCCGTGTGAGCTGCGTTAGGAAGTCTTGCGCCGCGGTGTCGATATGGCCCGCCCGCGCGAGCAGGAGCGAGCACACGACGGTGATGAGCACAACGGCCCCCAGCACGCGGTACGTGAGGCGGGAGGACCTGCTGGGGGGCGGATCGTCAGGGCCCTGCGGGGGAGAGGGCGCGGGTCGGGAGGAGTACGAGAAAGGCGACATGAAACGGGGGTGCAGTTGGGGAGGCTCCTTGGAACGAAGACCGTGGGGCGGAAACGTAAAGAACGAAGGAGGCCGTTAGATGGAATAAGGAGCTTCGGATACAGAAGCATGTTCGGCCTGGCGCACTAGATGGTGAAACAGTGGATCCATGGTGGCGCCCATACGCTCCGGGTGGAACTGCAGGCCCATCACGCGGCCGTCGTTGTTCTCAATGGCTTCAATGACGCCGTCGGGGGCGCGGGCGGCAACGCGCAGGCCGCCGCCCAGCGTGGCGATCGCCTGCAGGTGCCGGGTGTTGACTTCCACCTCGGTGCAACCGAGCACGCGGTGCAAGTGGGTGTCTTCGTCGATATGCACCGGATGGGAGGAGCCCGACCGCTTTTGGCTGTGGGAACCGGCGGCCTCCTGCTGGTGCTCCACATCGGCGTAGATGGTACCGCCGGCCATCGCGTTGATGAGCTGCATGCCGTAACAGATGCCCAGCACAGGCTTGCCGGCCGTGCGACAGGCCTCCAGCATGCGCCGATCGGTGCGGAGGCGGAGCGGCTCAGTCGGATCGATGTCGTCGGGCAACGTACCCACGAGTCCTTCTGTGATCGCCGGTCCGCCAGGAACGATCAGCCCATCGATCGTCTCCACCAACGATTGCACGGCCGGGTCCTCTTCGATCATGGGAACGATGAGCGGCACGCCGCCAGCGCGTTCCACGGCTTGGACGTACGCGAGCCGCAACCGCTGCTCGTCGCCATCGTAGGACGTTGTGATGCCAATGCGTGCCGTCATGCCCCTAGTATCACTGTTCGGATGACCAACTACAAGTAATGAAAGTCCAGGAACTTACACCTGCAGGCCAGCCCGGTGTTTAGGTTGCCGTACTGCGCCGTCTGTTACCTGACAGCCAACATCGTTCCGGGCTCCGCGCCGCTGGAGGGCGCCCGGTCTGGGCCGGGGTCCACCCGCCACGCGAGAAAATATTTCCCGTCGATGGTTTGATTCATGCTCGCTATGCAGCAACCCGCGCGCTCCACCTTTCCCATTGAGTTGCAACTCGCGGGCGGTCTGCGGCTCCGGCTGCGCCCCGTCCACCCGGGGGACAAGGACCTCCTTCGCAAGGGGCTCGCCCTTTTTTCGCGCCGCTCCACGTACCAGCGCTTTTTTACCTCGGTGGTCACGTTCTCGGAGGCGCATCTCGACTATTTGACGGATGTCGATGGGACGGATCATGTGGCGCTCGGCGCGCTGGACGTAACGGCAGGACCCGAAGACGGCGTGGGCATCGCGCGCTACATTCGGTTGGAGGATGCCCCCACGGTGGCCGAGGCGGCCGTGTCTGTACTGGACGCGTACCAGAGCCGCGGCATCGGGTCGCTCCTTCTCGCGGCCCTCGCGCGGTGTGCGGCGGTCGGGGGCGTCGAAACCTTCCGGGCGTACGTGCTGGAGGATAATCACCGCGTCCTCCAGTATCTGGCGGCTCTAGGCGCGGAGCGGCGGGATCGCGGAGGCGGTGTCGTTGAGGTGGATCTGCCGGTCATGTCGTCCCTGGCGCAGATTCCGGGCGGCCCTGCAACCCAGACGGCGCGCTGGGCGTGGCGGCGTGTCGAGCAGGCGGCCCGTGCGTCGTAGGCTCACGTCACATCGAGCAACTGGATGCGCGTCGAATCGGTGGTCGCCGTGACGTCGAGCGAAAGGACGAGATGGTTTTCTGCGCGCCAGCCCTCGGTAGCATGCGGCCGAAACGCACCGTCGTCGACGAGGCCGTGGAGCGCGCGCTTGATGGTACGGCGGTGCGGGGCCTGCCGCGTCGTGGACGAGCCGTGGATCAGCTTCACGCTCGACCGTCCGCGTTGCGCGGCCAGCCGCACCGTGTTCAGGCTGAGGTCGATGGCCTCGTCAACGGTCGCGCCGTGCAGGTCGAGCGTGACGGCAGTGCCGTCGTCGGAGAGCTGAGGGCGGGGCATGTGGGGGAAGCGCTTGACGAAAGGAGCACGGGGCGAAAAAACTGCAGGACCGGTGGGTAAACCTTACACGAGTTTGGTGGGGTTCAAGATGCATGCGGGGTCGACCGCGGACTTCGCGGCGCGCAGCAGGCGCCGTCCCACCGACCCTTTCTCGACGTCCATCCAGGGACGGTGGTCGCGTCCCACGCCGTGATGATGACTGATCGTGCCGCCGTGATCCACGATCGCCTGCGAGACGGCCGTTTTGAGGGCGCGCCACTGGGCAACCTCCCGGCCGATGGCCATCGGAAAGAGGAGCGTGAAGTAGAGGCAGGCTCCATCCGCATACGAGTGCGAGGTGTGTGCCAGCACCAGGCTCCGATAGCCGTGCGTATCGGCATGGTTCGTGGCAGCCGCCCGGACGGCGCGGTGGAGTGCAGAGACGTTGGACCATCGGGTGGCCGTCTCCATTGTGTCGACGCCGATGCCGCGATCCATGAGATCATCGCGCAGGTAGGGCATCGCGTAGTGCCCGCTGCGCCAGTCGGCATAGGGGCCGGCGAAAGCCCCATCTGCCGACCGAACCAAACGCAGCACGCGGGCCAGTCCCTCGGTGACGGCCCAAGCGCCCCCCGTCAGGCCCACCAGCATGAGGCAGGGGCGGTCGGCGTAGCCGCGGGCGGCGAGCCATCGTTTGAACAGCTGCCGTGCGGTGGAGCGGGTGTCGCTCCCGCGAAAGCGGAGCAGGAAGCGCGTCTCATCGGCATCGGACAGGCGGATCATGGCGAGCGGCAGCGCG
>JAAAPH010000062.1 GCA_009908415.1 Bacteroidota bacterium | reverse complement strand
CCTGACGCTTCATTCCCCCCGCCGTCCGAACGCCAGCACGAGCTTCACGTGCGTCAGCAGCATATCGACGAGCTCTAGCTTCTCCAGCCGCTCTTGCGGGGATTCGGGCAGCTTCGGCGGACTCACCCGCCCCATCCACAGCGCCATCTTGTCCTTCAGCGCGTGCGGCCCAGGAAACTGGTCGGCCGGCAGGTGCGTGGTGTAGAATTGCATCTTGCGCTGCAGGCGCTCGTAAATGGCCTCGCTCATCTCGGCCAGCGCCTTGTCCTGCTCCGCCACCATCGCGCTTCCGATGAGGTAGTCGCGGTACGTGTACGGCAGATTGAGCAACGTGTCGTGGGCCGCGGACGCGCGCTCCGGTTCGGCCTTGAGCCCCACTTGGGCGGCCCGCGCCGTCGCCGTCGCGACGAGGCACAGCGTCTCCTCGGCGACCAACTCGGGGTCCGCGCCCTCCATGCCTCCAATCTCACTTAGGAGAGCATGGGTGATGTCTTGCGTAGTGCTTAATGTGCCCACCGTGGTAAATGCCGCAATCTGTGCGACGCGGCTGAGCGGCGCGGTGTCGGTTGACTTACTCATGGATCGATTCGGTTGCCCGCTCTACTCCGTTTCCGACTTCCGGTAGTTGCCGCTCTGTCCTCCTGTCTTTGCCAACAGGTGGATGTCGGTGATTTGAATCCCTTTGGAGACCGATTTGCACATGTCGTAGATCGTGAGCGCGGTGATGGACACGGCCGTGAGCGCCTCCATCTCCACCCCCGTGACGCCGATCGACTTCGTGTAGGCCCGGATCTCGATGGCCTTCTCCTCGTCCTCGAAGGTAAACTCGACGTCGACCCCATCGATTTGGACGTCGTGACAGAGGGGGATCAACTGACTCGTCTGCTTCGCCCCCATGATGCCGGCCACCTGCGCGGTGGTGAGGACATCGCCTTTCTGAATATCTTTCTCCTGGACGCGCCGGTAGGCTTCCTCCCCCAACAGCACCTTTCCCATCGCTACGGCCGTGCGCACAGAGTCCGACTTTTCAGACACATCCACCATGCGCACACCGCCTTCCGATTTAACATGGCTGAGCGTAGATATATCGGGCATAACGAAATCAACAGATTGGGGAAGCACGAACGCAGCGCACGCCGGCTGCTGGGGCTGTAATACGTTCTTGAAGATAGACGCAAGGCCCCCGAACAGCAAGCGAAGCCGCTGTGCATTATGTTAACGACACGGCCTTAATGTTTCTTTAAGATTCGTTGACAAAACGGAGGCGGGACCCCGATCTCGCTCACTGCCCCGCGGAGGGCAACGCACCGTCGCGCGTGTAAATCGGAGCACCTCCCAGATACGTGGCAACCACCTCAGTGTCGAGAATGGCTTCCGGCCGCACCTCCATGATGTCCTGCGAGAGGATCACGAAATCGGCCAGCTTGCCGGGCTCCAGCGATCCCAGGTCGTCCTCCTGAAAAGCGGAGTACGCCGCGTCCAGCGTGAAGCCGCGCAGCGCTTCGTGCCGCGTGAGGCGCTCTTCGGGATGCCATCCGCCTTCGGGCCAGCCCTCACCATCCTGCCGCGTGACGGCGGCGTAGAAGCCGAGCAGCGGATCCACCCGCTCGACGGGGAAATCGGATCCCAGGGCGAGGCGCGCCCCGCGGTCGAGGAGCGAACGCCACGCGTACGCCCCTTCGATACGCTCGGACCCGAGCCGGTCCTCCGCCCAGTACATGTCGCTCGTGGCGTGGGTGGGCTGCACCGACGCGATCACGTCGAGCGCGGCGAAGCGCGGGATGTCGGCGGGCGCCACGATCTGTGCGTGCTCTACCCGGTGCCGGCCGCGCGTAGTGCCCAGGCGGTCCATCGCGGCCTCGTACGCGTCGAGGACGATGCGATTGCCGCGATCGCCAATGGCGTGCGTGTTCACTTGAAAGCCGCATGCCATGGCCGCGCGCACGTTCTCCTGGAACGCGCCGGGCTGCTGCAGGAGGAGCCCCCGGTTGCCCGGGTCGTCCGCGTAGTCCTCCAGCAAGGCCGCGCCGCGGCTGCCCAGCGCCCCGTCGATGTAAAACTTGACGCTGCGCACGGCGAGGCGGTCGTCGTAGTTGAGCAACGGGCCCGCGTCGCAGTAGTGGTCGAAGGTTGCGCTCCGTCCGCCGATCATGGCGTAGACGCGCAGGTTGAAGCGATCCGCGTCGATGAAGCGCTGGTAGCGCTGGATGGTCGCCCGATCGGCCCCGGCGTCGTGGACGCCGGTGAGGCCGTATTTTGCCGTCTCCTGCAGGGCCAGTTCCAGCGCACGATCCAGCTCAGCACCCGACGGGTCGGGCACCTCCTGCCCCACGATGCCCATCGCCGCGTCGATGAAGACGCCCGTCGGCGCGCCGCTTTCATCGCGCACGATGGTACCGCCCTCGGGATCGTCCATCGACCGGAGCCGGTCCATCCCCACAGCTTCGAGGGCGGCCGTGTTGGCCCATGCGGCATGCCCGTCGATGCGCGTCAGCCACACGGGGCGGTCCGGAAAGGCGTCGTCGAGGTCGGCGCGCGTGGGGAAGTCCTGCTCGGGCCAGTCGTTCTGATCCCACCCGCGCCCGGTGAGCCAGGCGCCCTCCGGCAGGTCCTGCGCGAAGTCCTCCAGCCGGTCGCGGATTTCTTGTTTGGAGGTCGCACCCACGAGGTCCACCTGGATGAGGCTCTCGCCGAGACCCATCAGGTGGGCGTGCGCGTCGATAAGCCCCGGGACCACGGTCCGGCCCTGCGCGTCGACGCGGCGCGCGTCGGGGTACGTCCCGAGCACGTCGTCGTCGCGGCCAACCATGAGGATGCGATCGCCGCGGATGGCGAGCGCCTCGGCTTCGGGCTGCTCGGCGCTGACGGTGTAAATCTGCGCGTTGTGCAGCACCCAGTCGGCTTGCGCACGGGCGGCCGGCACGGCGGCAAGCCCCAATCCGAGAACAGCGATAAAGATCGTAGCAGCGTATTGCATGACAGAAGGCGGGGGTGG
>JAAAPH010000233.1 GCA_009908415.1 Bacteroidota bacterium | reverse complement strand
CATCATCCCGCTGCTCGTGGTGCCCGCCGCGCAGCTCTTGCCGCCCGGCTTCGGGGAAACGGCCGACATCGCGCTCGTCTGGTTTGGCGTGATGGTGGGCATGAACCTGCAGACCTCGTTCCTGACGCCGCCCTTTGGCTTCGCGCTGTTCTACCTGCGCGGCGTGGCCCCGCCGGAGGTGAGCACGTGGCAAATCTACCGCGGCGCCATCCCCTTTATCGTCATCCAGACGATCGGCCTGATCGCGATGATCCTGTACCCCGAGCTCGTGACGTGGGCGCTGTAGGAATTGGCGAATGACGATTGGCTCGCTCATCGCACGACGGTCAGCTTCTGGGTGAGCGTGCGTCCCCCGGCCTGGAGGCGGACGACGTACACGCCGCTCGCCAGACGCTGCGCATCGAAGACAACCTGCTTGCGTCCGGCGGGCTGCTGCCCATCAACGAGCGTAGCGACACGACGCCCAACCAGGTCGTACACCGCCATGCGCACAGGACCGGCCTGCGGCACTTCGTAGCGGAGCGTCGTCCGCGCGCGGAACGGGTTGGGGTAGTTGCCGTGGAGCACGAGCTGGGCCGGCGCACCGAGTGGCACCTCAACCTCGGGACCGTACGTAGCGGTGCCGTCCGCGTCGATCTGCTTGAGGCGATATGCAACCGTTTCGGCTTCGAACGGCACGGCGTCGTCGGTAAAGCGGTAGCGGCGCGGCTGGCTCGTGGTGCCGGCGCCCTCGACGAAGCCGACCTCGGCGAACGCTCCCCCGCCCACCTGCCGCTCGACGGCGAAGCCGGCGTTGTTCGTCTCCGAGGCCGTCCGCCACCGCAGCTGCACGCCCGCCTCGGACTGCGCGGCGTCAAACGCGGCCAGCTCGACGGGCAGCGCGGTGGCGTCCGGGCCGATCTGCACGGCGAGGGGCGAGCCGAAGAGCGGCCCGCCGGTGTCGTCGTAGCGGTACTGCAGCCCGCTGCTGCCGGACGCGTTCTCGATGCCCACCGTCGCGCCCTCCAGGTCGATCGACGTGCCGTGCTCTTTGTACTGCAGCTTGATCGATCCATTCGTGCTGGCGTCTGGCCCGGCCAGCAGCACGATCTGCCCCGTGATCCAGCCCTCCGCGTCGGCAAAGGATTCGGGGTAGCGCTCGAAGGTGATGACGTGCGCGTCCACCCCGTTCACCGTCGTCGTCTGCGTGTAGAGGTGCCGCCCGGTCACGTCCGTATCGGACGGGTCAAGATCATCCCAGAACCAGGCTACGAGCGCGTTGGGCGCATCTGCATCCGGGATGGTGGTGTTGAAGGATTCCGCGTCGCCCCCCGGGTCGGCGAACGCGATCCACCCGTTCGAGCTGATCCAGTACTGCGTGACGTCCTGCCCGAAGAAGCGGAACGTGAAGCCGAGGTCGAACGGCCCGATCACATTGTCGTCGTCCAGGCTTCCGATGCGGTCGGTGCCCGTGCTGGCGATGTCGACCCAGTCGAACGTGGGCTGCGAAGGCGCGTCGTCCGAGAAGAAGGTCGAGTTGGCGAAGAAGTAGCCGGCCGCGTCGCCAAAGTTGGGATTGGTGATCTGATCGGCCACGACCGGCACCGCCGTGGTGGTGGATCCATCCGCGTCGCCATTGTGCGCGAGGTCGAGCGTGGCCGCGACGCTGCCGCTCACTTCCGGACCAATGACCTGCACGGCCACTTCCACCGTTTGGCCCGTGCTGAGATCGACGGGGAAGCTGGGCTGGACGACGTCGAACCGCGCCGCATCGGCCCCACTCAGCGACGCGCCGGAGAGAGTGAGCGTACCGCTGCCCACGTTTTCGATCTCGATGGTTTCGGTGGCGCTGACCTCGGCGTCGCGAAAGTCGAGGTCCAGCGGCGAGCGATCCAGCAGCGGATAGGGCGTTCCGGTGACGGCAAGCGTGACGCGGTCATTGGTGCCGTTCTCGTTGTAGTTCAGGCTGGTCGCGTAGCCGCTGGGCGCGATGTTGGCCTGCGCAAAGGTGCCGCTGATCTGCTGCTCGGTGAACGAGGAATTGTCGCCCACGAGGGTGTACGTGTCGAGCGGCACGTCGTCGAGGGTGACGTTCAGCGTGCCATCCAGCGCGATGGTGCCCGTCGCGCGCAGCTCGTCCTCATCGGCCGCGGCGCCGCCCGCGAGGTCGAGGTCGAGCGACGCCGAGGCGCCCATCACAAAATCGCTGATCTCCAGGATGCCGGTCGGATCTACGGAATGACCGGGCGCCACGCGGCCGTCGTTCGTGACCTGCGCCGCATTCGCCCATTCCATGGTGCCCGTGCCGATGACCTCGGCGCCGGACCGGTTCGTGAACCCGCCGGTCACGTTCACCACGCCGCGCCGCACCTGCGGGTTGTCGGCGGTCCCGAGGCCGTAGCCGAGCCGGAACGTACCGGCGTTGTCGAGGTCCACGCCCAGCACGCCGTCCTGGATGCCGTCGTCGATGAACCGGAGCGTGCCGTTGTTGGTGAAGGTCGGGCGCGTGGCGGGCGTGCCCAGCGTGTCGATCCCTTCGCCAGCATCGCCGGTAGCCACCCGCAGCGTGCCATTGTTCGTCCAACTGGTGCCTTCTTCCATCCGGATGCGCCCGGCGCCGGTCGTCTCGCCCCCAAGTACGCCGTCATTGACAACGGTCGCGCCGCCCGCGAGGTCAAGGTCGGAGATGCGGGCGATGTTGCCCCCCGTCGGCACGACGCCCGATTCGAACGTCACCGCCTTCTCCCGGATCACGCCGTCGAGGTCGAGGAACGTCGTCACCGTGAGCGTGCCCGTGCCGTCCAGTTCGGCGATGGCGCCGGAGGGGCTATCCATCCGGAGCTCGCGCACCGACACGTCGTGATCGACGGCGAGGACACCCGGTTGGCCATCTTCTTCGTTCAGGTACAGCTTCTGCCCCAGCCCGCCGAACGTCATGCTTGCGGGAAACGTCACCGTGGCCCCGTCGACGCGCGTCAAGGCCTCGGGCGCTCCGCTGAGGTCGTACGTCGCGTTGGTCAGCG
>JAAAPH010000352.1 GCA_009908415.1 Bacteroidota bacterium | reverse complement strand
GAAGCTCTTTGGGGGCGGCATGCGGCAGGCCGGCGTGCTGGCGGCCGCAGGGCTCTACGCCATCGAACACCATCGCCCCACGCTTGGCCACGACCATGAGAAGGCCCGGCGCCTCGCCGAAGGCGTTGCCGAACTGCCCGGCTTTTCCCTCGACCCCTCCACCGTCGACACCAACATTGTGCTGTTTGACGTGAAGGAGGGAACCGCCGCGTCGGTCCTCGAACCGCTGCGCGAAGAGGGCGTGCTCATGACGCCCTTCGGCCCGTCTACCGTGCGAGCCACGACGCACCGCGACGTGTCGATGGAAGACATCGATACGGCGCTGTCCGTCCTCCGCGCCCGCTTCAGCGCATCGCCCTCGGCGTGACGCCGTCCGCAGGGCCGGCTCAAGGAATGATCCAGTTGCCCTCAAAGCGGTCTCCTGTCCACCGAAAGCGGGCGCGGTAGTGGCCTTCCGGATGCAGGTGAAGCCACTGGATGCTTGTGATGGTCGTCCGAATGGCCGCGAAGTGCTTCCGGCCGGGGGCGACATCCGCCTCGGTGAGCGGCTCGCTGTGCACGCCGCTCGCCAGCCCAGACCGGGGCCGCTCGACGCGGCGCCCGGGCGTAGCCGGCCGCACGTACAGCGTTCGCTCCTCCAGCGTGCTGTGAGCCCACAGGGCATCCGCCACGTCGTCTTCGGTGTGGACAGATCCGGTGCCGCGCAGGCGCAGTTGCTGGGAGCGTTCGGCATCCCAGCCGTGCCACATGATGGCATCGTTTAGGCGCAGGTCGTCGACCTTGGACGCACGCCGGTCCGAGTGAAACGTGAGCGTGCGCGCCTCGGGGTCGACCGCACGGAGCACCACCGTGCGCACGTCCGGCCCGTCGGCACCGACCGTGCTGAGTGCCGGCGTGCGGAAGGGGTGCTGGGCCTCGGCTGCCGCGGCGGCGATGTAGTGCCAGCAGTGATCGAGAACGGCGTCGAGCTCATTAAATCGGCGCATGTCACGGGGCTTTTCGGTATGCTGAACCTCACGTAACGCCACGTGCCGGCCGCTGTCAGGGTCCGTCGCGCACGACGCAGCGTGTTACGATGACGTGGTGTCCCGGCGAGCCCCCCTCTCGACGCCTCCCTGCTAGGATGCCGCGCGCTCCACGGTCACCCGTAGCGGCGGTACCCCGGTCACGGTGGCCTCCAGTTGGTCGCCGGCCTGCACCGGCCCGACGCCTTCGGGGGTGCCCGTGTAGAGAAGGTCGCCCGGCATCAGCGTGAAGATGCGGGAGCAGTATGCAATGAGCTCAGCGACGGGAAAGATCATGTCGCGCGTGGTGGCCGCCTGGCGCTCGTCCCCGTTCACCGTAAGGCGAATGGTGAGATCTTGCGGATCTGCGATGGACGACGCGGGCGCGATCGACCCGAGCGGCGCGAACGTATCGAACCCTTTCGCCACCGACCACGGGCGGCCGCCCTGTTTGGCCTCACGCTGCAGATCGCGCGCCGTCATGTCCAGCCCCACGGCATAGCCAGCGATGTGGCTGAGCGCCTCGGCCTCAGGGATGTTCTTCCCGCCGGTGCCAATGACGGCTACGAGCTCCACTTCGTGATGTACGTCCTGTGAAGCGGCGGGCAGCACCACGGTGCCGCCATCGCGCACGAGCGCCGAGGGGGGTTTCAAGAAGACGAGCGGCTCGTCGGGCACATCGCTTTTCATCTCGGCGGCGTGCTTCGCGTAATTGCGGCCGATGCACAGCAGCTTGGTGACGTCGACGGACGATTGCGCGGTGGGAAGGGATATCTTCATCGGAAAGCCAAGGGGGCTGGTTGCATGATCGAAACCTATGCGGTATTGTGGCGTGCTGTAATTCTGCGAGCACCACGCTTTGCACCGCTCAGTTTACTCACTCTCGCGTCGGTACTCAACCCGGCGCTCCAAAGTAGAGACCACCATGTACGCGATCGTCGACATCAAAGACAAACAGTTCAAGGTCCGTGAGGGCGAATACGTTTACGTGCCCCATCACGCCGACGCCGAAATCGATGACACCCTGACCTTCGACCGGGTGCTTCTTCTTTCCGACGGCGAGGGCGAGGTGCACCTCGGCACGCCCACCGTGGAAGGCGCGTCCGTGACGGCCCGCGTGCTCGATCAGGTGAAGGGGGACAAGGTTATCGTCTTCAAGAAGAAACGCCGCAAGCGCTACAGAGTAAAGAAAGGCCACCGGCAGCAGTACACCAAGATTGAAATTGAAGCGCTGGCGACCAACGGCGCGGCCGCTTCGTCCGAACCCGCGTCGGAGGAGGCCGAGCGCGCCCCGGATGACGTTGAAGCCCCGGCGGAGGCCGAAGCCGCGGAAGAGGAAACCGCGGAAGCCGACGCGCCGGAAGAGGGCGCTTCGGAAGAGAGCGCGCCGGAAGCGTAGTTGGCCCCGACTTGCAGTACCGTTTTCGTCGAACAACAACCACGAGGAAGTTATGGCACATAAGAAAGGGATGGGCTCGACTCAGAACGGTCGAGACTCGAATCCGAAATATCTTGGCGTCAAGGCCTACGGTGGCGAATTCGTCACGGCCGGCAGCATTATCGTGCGCCAGCGCGGCACCAAGTTTCATCCCGGATCCAACGTGGGCCGGGGCGGCGACGACACGCTGTTCGCCAAGGAGCACGGCACGGTGCATTTCACACGCAGCCGTGGCAACCGACGCTTCGTCCATGTGGTGCCGGAGCCTGAAGAGGCGTAATCCCCAGCCCACATCGTATTCAGGAGAAAGCTCGTACCGCATGGCGGTAGGAGCTTTTTTCTTGGCACCCCGCTCGCCATCGCACCGAAGAGCTCATGGATCTTCGCGACCGCTTTGCGCTGCCTGATCCTCCGCACGCCATCGAGCTTCGGGCCTTCACGCACGGGCTCATGCCGAAGACGGTACCGGATATGATGGACCGGTTCACTACCGACTGGCGCGAGCGCGGCGTGGACGCCTGGAACGCGGTGCCCAACCACTGGCGGCCCGACTCGGGCGAGCGCATCGGC
>JAAAPH010000397.1 GCA_009908415.1 Bacteroidota bacterium | reverse complement strand
GCCGGAGAGCACCTCGTACGACAGCCCGGTCGCCTGGCGCACGGCGTCGGCCACCGCCTGCCGGTTGGTTGCATCCCGCGAGGCGCTCGTAGCGCCCACGACGATCGTCTCGGCGCCGTGCCGCTCCGCCATCGCCTGCTGCGCCCGGAGCGCGCCGAGCAGACGCTCCAGGGCTGGCGCACCGATCCGCCCGCTCGCGTCCACGCCCTCCCCGAGTCGCACGAACCGCTCGTCCGTGCCGATGCGGCGCGTGATCCGTCCCCCCTCCACCTCGGCCACGAGAAGCTGGGCCGTATTCGTCCCTACGTCAATCGCCGCGACGCGCTTCATCGGAGTAGCCGGGGGGAGGAGGATTGCATTTTGTAGTGCTTTAATCTACTTTCAAGGCTGAATCAGCTTCCTCATCGTGTATCCTTCTGATGCGTCTATCGCTCCGGCCATGGCACGGGCTGCTGCTTGGCATCGGCTGCTTGATGATACTGACGGGCTGCCGGCAAACGCAATCCCTGGAGCGCTCGCTCACCCCGCCCAGCGAGTACACGTCGCTAGACAGCGACTCTCCGTTTCTGAAGGCGCATCTCACCGACGGGGACGTCGTCGTGTTCTCGTCGTGGACCGTGGCGGCTGCCGACGAGCGGATCGAGGGCCGTGGCCACCGGCTCGGCGTGAACCGGGACACGCTGGCGCGCGGCCCGATGCAGGTGGCCATCGACGAGGTGGCGCTCTTCGAGACGAACCGCACGCAGCCCTCCGGCAGCGTGGCCGCGCTGAGCATCATCACCGGGGCCTCGCTCGCCCTCACGGGCTACTGCGCCGCCAACCCGAAAGCCTGCTTCGGCTCGTGCCCCACGTTTTACGCCCCGGCCGGGCCCGACACGCTGCTCCAGGCGGAGGGCTTCTCGTCGAGCATCGCACCGTCGCTCGAACGCACCGACGTGGACGCGCTCTCCCGAACGACGGCCCGCGGCTCGACGCTGGACCTGCGGATGACGAACGAGGCGCTGGAGACGCACGTCGTGCGCCAGGCCAACCTGCTGGTGGCGCCCCGTCCCGATGGCGGCCGGGTGCTTCGCACGCCCGAGGGCACTTTCTGGGCGGCTCGCGCTCTCCAGCCGCCGACGCGCTGCACGGCGCCGGAGGGCGACTGCCGCGCGGCCGTCCGCGCCCACGACGGCACCGAGCGCTTCAGTCGCGCCGACTCGACGGACCTCGCCACGAAGGAAACCATCACGCTAACCTTCGACGCGCGGCCCGCCCGGGCGGGGCTCGTCCTCAGCGCGCGCCAGACGCTGATGACGACCTATCTGCTCTACCAGACGCTGGCCTACATGGGCCATGATGCAGGCCGGTGGCTCGCCATGCTGGAGCGTAACGATGCTCGCCTGCGCGCGCCCAAGGTGAAGAACCTGCTCGGCGGGATCGAGGTGTGGGCGCCCACCGGCGCAGGCGGATGGACGAAGGTAGGCGAGGCAGGCGAGCACGGCCCGCTGGCCACCGACACATACGTCGTCCCACTGCCCGACCGGCCCGCCGGCGCCACCACGCTCCGGCTCCGCCTCACGAAAGGCAACTGGCGCCTCGACCACCTCGCCCTCGCCGACCTGGAGGCCCCCATCACGCCGACGCGCGTCCGCCCCACGATGGTTCGCCGCGACGGGGCGCCGGCGCCGGAGGGGCTCGCCTCGTTGCGCGACCCGACCGAGACGCTCGTCACCCTGCCCGGCGACGCCTACACGCTGTCGTACGACCTCCCGGACGACACCACCGCGTACGAGGTGTTTCTGGAGAGCCGTGGCTACTACCTGGAATGGATCCGCGACGCCTGGCTGGCGGAGACCGATCCCGACCGGGTGGCCGCTATGTTGTTCGAGCCGGAGCAGATGATGAAGACACTCGCGCCGGCGTTCAAAGCCGCCGAACCGCACCTGGAAGACGCCTTCTGGAACAGCCGCTATGAACGCTGACGCCTACCGGCTCGGGATTGCGTTGGGACTCGGCCTGCTGCTCGTGGGCCCGGGCTGCGTGAGCACCTCGGCCCCCGACGCCTGGACGGCCTCGTCGGAGGCCATGCAGCGCACCACCTATGGTTCGTGGGTGGACGTGCGCTACGGCGATCCGACCGCGCCAGACACCGTGCGCGGGGAGCTCATCGCCGCGACGGCAGACTCGCTGTTCGTCCTGCCGCTCGACGGATCGTTTCGCGCGGTGGCTCGGCCCACGGTCAACGTCCTCGAACTCACGGCGTACGACGCCAACTGGGGCATCCTCGCTTTCTGGACCACGCTCGGAGCGCTGTCGACCGCGAGCCACGGCCTACTTCTGCCGCTGTCGTTTCCGGTGTGGGTCATCGGCGGCTCAGCCGCGGCATCGGTCCAGTCGCGCCGGCCCGTCTTCACGAACCCACCGCTGGAGACGCTCCGGCGCTTTGCGCGCTTCCCGCAGGGGCTGCCGCCCGGCGTCCCACGCAACCGGCTCCGCCCCAAGCCGCTACGCTGAATCGGCCCCGGCCTCGGCGTGCCGCAGCACGACGGACCACCACTCGTTCTCGCGGATCTCGCGCTCGATGGTCAGGCCCTGCTCGGCGATGCCGGACCGCATCGCCGGCTCGTCGGCATCGGTGAGCCCGGCGAGCACGAGGCGCCCCTCCGCGCGCAGCTTCTCGGCGAAGGCGGGCAGCAAAGCCAGCAGCGGATCCCGCTCGATGTTGGCAAGCACCACGTCGAACCCCGTCTCCGGGACGGCTTCGCGGATGGGCCCGAGCCGCACGTCCACGCGGTCGCCCACGTCGTTCAGCGCGACGTTCTCACGGGCGTTCTCCTCGGCCCACCGGCTGATGTCGAACGCGATGACGGACGCCGCGCCGAGCCGCACCGCCGCGATGGCGAGGATGCCCGTGCCCGTGCCGGCGTCCAGCACACACTCGCCGCCGCGGATGAGGTCAGGCAGAAAGCGCAGCATGAGACGCGTGCTCTCGTGATACCCCGTGCCGAAGCTCATCTTGGGATCGATCTCCAGGATATGCTTGCCGCTGGCATCCTCGGGC
>JAAAPH010000294.1 GCA_009908415.1 Bacteroidota bacterium | reverse complement strand
CGCCGATGGCCCGCCGCGCCTGCTCCAGGTCATCGCCGGGGCGCGCCAGGAGCGCTAGCCAGAGGGACTGGTCGCCGTCTACGGTGTCCTCGTTCAGATCAATCTCGGGCAGCGGCGCTCCGGCCGCCGGCGCCTCGACGCGGCGCGTCTCGTAGTAGGTGAGTTGACGACCGGGCTCGTTCAACGCTTCGTACAGCGTGCCGTAGAGATCCTCCGCCTCCGTGGCCGCATCGCCCGTCAGTTCGGGATCGGCCTTATAGTACAGGTGTGCCTCCACGGGGAGGACGTCGAGCCCGGTCTGCGTACGGAAGGGCACGGACCCGGCCGTCAGCGGCGCGTCGGGGCCCAGCGTCTCAACCTGCAGCGGGCCGCGCGGCGACCGGAACGCAACGAGTCCTTCCGCAGCCGTGGCCGGACGGCGTCCCATGCCGAGCAGCTTCAAAAACTTGATCCGGTTCCGCTCCGGCACGCGGTTGGCCCGGTACTGCAGACTCTCGACCATGAAGGCAAAGACCTGCAGGATCGTCACACCCGGATCGCTGTCGTTGTAGTTCGTCCACAACGGGGTGTGCACCGGAATCCGCGCGAGCGCCTCGTCGAGGATCTGCTCGTAGCTGCGGTCATCAATGGTCGGCTCAGGAAGCGACATAGGTCGGATCAGGCAGGAACGGAAAGTAGATTCGGCAGGGCGCGGTGCGGCCGGGGGGCACTCAGCCGGCGTCCAGTTGGACCGAGAGGCTCGTCCGCTCCCGGGCTCCGGTGGCTACGATGCGGTAGACGATCTCGACGATGGCCGCGCTGGGATCATCGGGATCGGGCTCGGCGGTGATGCGGTCCAACCGAATCCGGGGCTCCCAGCGCTCCAGGGCACGGCGCGTGCGCTCTTCGAGCATCCGGCGCGTGGCGAGCGTGTTCGGCTCAAAGAGCAGGGCCTGCAACCCGCCGCCAAAAGTGGGGCGCATAAGCCGCTCCCGCAGGTCGGTCAGCAGAATGACCCGGATCGACTCGCGTACGTTCTGGGCGCCTTCCGACCAGGCCAGCCGGCCGTCGGCCCCGATGCGGGGCGGAAAGGCGATGCCACGTCCAAGGATGGAGTCAGCCATTGCCAATTTTCGTTGTGCTCAATGCGGGCGAGTTGTTCGTTCGGAGGGGGCACCCCGCGAAATAAATTAGTCGCTGGACCCCATGGGAATGGGGAAACAGATTTTGAAATACGGCAGCCACCAGAACACGATGTTCAGCAGGTTCACGATGATCAGCAGCAGGATGAGCGCGCAAATCGTGATGATCGGAATGGAGAGCGAGCAGATCATGCCGATACTCACTCCGCCGCCGTCGTTCAGGTCACCGTTGTCGAGATCTTCGAGCGTGACGTCCTGCACGCGTTGCACCTGCTTGCGAAGCTGTTCTGAAAACAGGAACGACACCCCCTTCGCCGAATTGCGCAGCGAGCTGACGCTTGGGTCGACGGGCAGCGCCACCTTCAGAGGGCGGGCGGGGGCCTCGGGGTCGAAGAACGACGCCATGGTGAACAGGCGCGACGGGGCGCTCACGGTCCGCGTCTCGTGGGGCGCACAACGGGGCCGCTCGTAGATGCACCGCACGATGTACTGGCTTCCTTCCAGCACCTGGACGGGGGGCGGCCCATCCGGCGGGCGCGCCGCCGGATCGTCGAGGGCGGGCTCCTCCGTTGCCGCAAGCACATCGCGGAGCCCGGTGTAGAAGGCTGTTTCGCTGGCACGCGCTGTATGCCCCGGCCAGAACACCCCGAGCCGCACGATGGCATCCCGCACGACGGCCGGATCGAGGGCACCAAGCGCGGCCTCGGGCGCTCCGGTGCGCACGTCAGCTGCGGCCGCCTGAACCGCCTGCATCACGTCCAGCCAGGTGTCGCTGGCCTGGACGGTCGTACCGCGGAGATGGACGAAGAGTGTCCGCTGCGCCGCCGGGAGGCCGGAGGCGTCCGTCGAACCGCTCGCGATGCGATTGTACAGCAGGGGCAGCTCGTCATCGAACAGGTCGAGTAGATCCAGCACGGCAAACACCAGCGCGTCACGAAGATCTTCCTCGTCGGTCGCATTGCCAGCCTCGCTTGCCTTCTCGCGGAGCGCCTGAAGCGCCAGGAGCGCCGTCGCTCGGATCCGGTTCCAGCGCGGGTCGTCGCTGAACGTGGTATCCCCATCGAGGTCTTCGGCCTCGACGGCCGGGGCACCAGGGGCCGTCTCGTACTCCTCACGGCGCCCGACCGGAAGCAGCGCTGCCCAGACCGTGCGCTGCGCCGACGGACGCGACGCGGCGGACCGACCATTCCGGCGCCCCGACCGGGCGCTCCGGGTGCGGCGGGTATCCAGCGCGCGCTCGACGGGAAACGTCACCGGAAACATCGGCAGTTCCTCCTCGACGGTTCCCTCCGGCAGTCCGCCCTCTAGGTCGGTCCATCCGGCCGCCGGCCCGCACCACGCCAACTCCCGGAACGACTTCGGCCGTGTGATATCCACGGTGCCTTGCGGGTTCGTCGGCTCGACGCGGCGGATCACAATCGCGGCGCGCTCCTGCTGCTGCGGCTGCACCCGGCGGTCGGGCAGCCCGCGCATGCGACACACCAAGCTGGCGGTCACCAAGTAAAATCGTTGATGGGCGGGCTGGTACAGCTTCACCGCTTCGCTGAGTCCGGGCACAGCCGTTTTGGCCCAGGCCGACGCCGACTTCCACGTCTCGGGGCGAACCCGGTACCCGTCGAGTGCACTCGGATCGCGCGCGAGCGTGTCGCGCAACGTACCCATGAAGTCGTCCACCGCAAACCGCAGCAGGGCCGGTCGGTCAAACCGCGCTCGGTTGGCCGTGAGGGCGGACGACCACATCGGGGCCGGTGGATTCCAGATAACAGGATGACGCATGCGCTTTACCCGTTGGGTGCAATTCGGTGTGACGTAGTCCCTGACATTGCAATCTGCACGGCGGTTCTACCAGATGTTGCCCGCGCCCGGCGTATAGCTGGATGCGACAATGCTCGGTGTGGTGACGACCGAGCCGACCTGCACGGC
>JAAAPH010000526.1 GCA_009908415.1 Bacteroidota bacterium | reverse complement strand
CGGGCCCGCGCTTCGCCGCCGCCGTCAGGCATGAACGTCTCCTGGTCCCACGAGAGCACCTCGGCGGCGTGCTTGAGGTCCTCGATGGGCGCGAGGGCGTCTTTGAGTTCGTCGATCGGGTCGGGCATAAAGGGAGGCGGGGGGCGTTCAGCGAAACAGCAAATAGCCGTACTGCAAAGAAGATGGCCGGCGTTCGTTCCACGGTCGGCCGGGCGTCGGGAATGAACCAACGCGGCGCAAAGTCCCGGCGCCATTCAGAATCTTTTGCAAATCAACAAGTCTGACCGATCGCACCTCGTCTCCGAGCCCAATTCCATGACGGATGATTGACCGAATCATCTGGAGGGCCCCGGCACGGCGTGGCATACCGGTCCGCACTTCGACGCCGTTTCCCTCACGATCTTCCTGTTCGGCGGGGCGCCGTGCGTCGCGCAGTAGCGGCCGTGGAAGTGCCAGCAGGCCTACGGCGGTCCCCGCCCGTGTCCTACCCATCAGCACACCATCGTCCCGTGCAGGCGGCAGTATCCTTCCTCAGGCGTCTGCCCGTTCGGGTGAGGCTCTGCTCGAATGAAAGATGCTTCCGTTTTCATGCGGGTTCGCCCGACCAGGGGGCGCGATAAACCCCGTGCACGTACTTCGCTGGGGACACGCTCTTTTCGGGGAGACCGGTTACCGCACGCCCTCGCTGGGTACAATCAAATGCACAGGGCGACCCCCTGAAGGGAGTCGCCCTGCCGGTGCGCGATGAGGCGACATAACACGCCGTCCCGCGCGCTTTGACCGCGAGCCATTCACGCTGGCGGTCCGCGCTAGCTATTCGCCTCGGGCGAGACCTCTTCGCCGTTGATCGACATCGACTCGGTGTGGACGACGGGCTTAAAGAGGTACGATCCCATTCCCTGTCCCCGCTGCACAAACGAGTCCTCCACGTTGAAGTCGAGCGTGATCTCCACCTCGTCGGAGGCCTCATCGATCGTAAATGCCGGCAGGTTCACCTTGATGCCGGTTTCGCTGGCGCTCGGCAGCTTGAGCTCCGCTTCCTGCTTCTCGCCGTTGGCATCCTCGTAGTACACGGACGCTTCCTTCGAGGTCACCAGGCGAATCTGGCTGTAGTCGCCGGCGGGAATCTCGATCTCGCCGAGCGCCTCGGTGACACCGTTCTGAAGCGTCAGCAGGTCGACGCTCATCGAGTCCTCGGACAGCACCTCGATGCCGCCGTCCTCGGCATCCCCGGACGCGGAATCTTCGGTCGGGACGATGGCGACGCGCGTGATCGTGACGTGCGCTTCAAGCAGGTCGCCAGGCGCGTCGGTCAGATGCACGTGAAGCGTACCCGTCTCGCCAGAGACCGCCGGGTCGGACTCCGCGGTGCCGGCCGCGTCGCAACCGACGAGCGCGAGGGCGAAGACGAGAACGACGGAGGTTGCGATAAAAGGAAGTTTCGAAAAACGCATGAGCCTACACAGTTATGAAAAGAGCAATTTCGTAACGGCAGGCAACGCCCGCCGCGGTTCTGCGCTCACCCGGTGGACGAATGGATACGGGAATGGTTACAGCACATCCTGTTTTTGGATGACTAAATCTCATCTTGAGGATGATTTAGTGGCTTGCTAATCGGCGATTATCGGCGGGTCGTCTCCATCCTTTAGCCGGTCTCCGTGCTGCTGCCGGGCGGGGGGAGACTCCCACACCGCAGGCGGTGAGCCCGTAACCCTTGGCGTGTCCAGTCGTCCATTGGATGGGGTGGCGCGGCCATCGGCGCGCGTCGCCCCGCCGCCCTGTTCGATCATTCGAGACGCAGCCATGTCCGTACATCGTTGGATCTTCCGCACGCTTCGAACGCACCGTCGCGCGCCACATAGCGTGTCTTCCACCTGCTGGCGAGGGGCAGCCTTGCTCGTTGGTGTGCTGCTCCTGCTCGCGGCGCCGGACCGGGGCACGGCCCAGCCGACCGGATTGCCGGACGCGGAGGTCGGGCGCCTGATCGACGAGGGTATCCGTGGGGGCTTGGATCCGGCGCTCCTCCGGCAGGTGGCACGGCAGGCCACGGAGCCAGGGCGTCCCCAGGCGGCATCGCTCCTCCGGCCGGCCGTCCGGCTCGCCCGCCGCGATCTGCCCGCCCGGCATGTCCTTCAGAAGGTCCTGGAGGGGATGGCGAAGGGGGTCCCGGGCGCCCGCCTTGCGGCTGCGCTCCAGCGGGCTGAGCGCCACACCGTGGCGGCCGATGCGCAAGCGGCGGCATGGATAGACCACGCCCACAAGGAACCCCCCGCGGCGGCCCGTATCGACCGTGGAATCCGGCACCGGGTAATCGTAAGCGCAGCGAAGGCGCGGATGCAGGGCGTCCCGCCGCGCGCTGTGGATCAGCTCTTTCGTGCAGCGTGGGGGTACGGGCGGCATCAAGCCCTGCCTTCCGGAGACGGTGTAGCGGATCGCGTGATTGCAGCGCTGGAGATACTGGCCGAGGTGGCCAGCGCCGGGGGCGCACTGGGCGAGGCTACCCGCCTTCTGAGCCAGGCCGTCCAGGAGGGCTATGGAGTCGCGGAGTTGCGAGAGGTATCCGCGGTGCTCCGAAGAGGCCAGCACGTGCGGGGCGTGCACCGGGGCAGGCCCTTCGGGCGAACGCTGCCCGGTAGCGGCATGGCCGTCGGACCCCCCGGGTTGGGCATGCGGGGCGTGGGGCCTGCGCTAAGGCCGGCCCTTGGAGGCGCACGCATTAGCGCTCGGTTGTAACGAACCCCGGGCCCGCTCGTCCACCGGTTGACGCCCGTAAGCTTATACGCCAATCCGGCGATCTGCGATGGATACCATGCTGCCCCGCGCCGAACGCATTGCCTATCGAGGCCTGTTGCGGCGGGATGCGTCCTACGCCGGGGAGCGATCGGAGATCAAGGCCGCCATCTGCGAGGTCAACGGCCGGCTTGCGCCGGGCCTTAGCAGCCGGCCCTGCTGGGACATCTGGGCGCACCGCGTCGGCGACCGCGACGTCTTCCTCGCCTTCCACGATCCCACGGGGATGACGTGGTTCGGATACTCAGCGCAGGAGCTCGCCGACCGGATCCGGTACGCTCACACGGGCCGTT
>JAAAPH010000151.1 GCA_009908415.1 Bacteroidota bacterium | reverse complement strand
AACCCCCTGCGTATTCGTATCCTGCACCTCCACGGGAAATGGCGTCGTACGGTCCGCCGTGGTCACATCGAGTTTCTGGCCGTAGCCCGGACCGAGGTAGTTCCCGTATACGTCGCGCGGCGCAAACTGCACCAGCACCGATCCATCCTGCGCCTCGGCCTCGACCTGACTCTCCGCGAGATTGGGTCTCACCTGAATAGGGACCTGGAGCTGGTCGGTGCGCTCCACGCGGCCGCTCTCCTCCAGATCAGCACGAAAGCGCACCTGCACGTTGTAGGTGCCCGGGATGTTGGTCTCCGGCAGCGTGATGACAAACGTGGACGCGCCCCCCACCGTCGTGCCGTCGTCCAGCGTCACCGGCCCCTTCCGGATGGTCAAGGGCTGCTCGGTGGGGGCCGGTGTGAGGAGCTCAACGACCTCCTCATCGGCCAATAGATACTGGAGCTTGCGTTCGTACGGCGTGATGGCCTGGTCAATACGCAGCTGCGACACGCCCTGCCGAAGAACTTGAGCAGGCACCTCCCGCTCAAACAGTATATTGCCCAATGCTCCGGAGGGACGCCGCAGGGTCGCCTCGATGGCGTCGGCCGTCAGCCCCTGTGCCGGCCGGCCGTTCTCCGTGACGGTGAGGAGCAGATGCACCGGGTCGCCCGTGAAGTAATGCGGGCGATGCCCCGCCAGATTGTAGTTGAGCACGGTGTCGTCGAGAAGAGCGGCAACCTCGTAGTCGAGGTCGTCATCATACTGGCCGCGGACGACCGACAACTGCCATTCGCCGACATCGACCTCGTCTTCGACGTCAAACGCCGCCAGCAGATAATCCTGACGCCGCGTCACGCGGTCGGGCTGACGCACCGTTCCGTCCGGACCCACAACGCGCAAGGTGAGCGCGTCCGGATTGTCGACGCCGTACCAACTTAGCGACCCGATGAGCTGACGAGCGCTCCGATTGACGTAGACCGTCCGGCTCGTACCCGTTTGCTGACCAGCCGACAGGCTGGACGTGGCGCGGAAGATCTCGTGCAGCGTTCCCGCGTCAAGAATGTTGAGGAGGGCTTGCTGAAACGAGCCGGCATTCATCACCTCCGACGCAAATCCGCTCTCGTTGACGCCACCCGTCTGCGTTGCGATGCGGTCCAGCACATTCGTCTGAATGCTGCCGGGCGCCCCAATCCCGATGGTCTGGGTGAGGGCGCAGCGGCCCGGGATCGAGATGCGATCCGGCGCGTCGTCGTCGTAGAGATTCATCAGGTCGGAGGGGGCGCTCGCCGGACACGTTCCTCCCGGAAGTTCAAGGCACGGCTGCGTCCGGTAGGTCCCTTCGTTTTCAATGCCATCCGTGAAAAGCACGATGGCGACGTCATCGAGCGTGCCGCTTTGATCAAAGGCCTCCTTGAGCCCATCGCCCATCGCGGTCCGATTCTTCGGCGTGCGCCCGCGAATGACCGGTTCGACATCTGCCCACGTCCCGCCGGGCGTTGTCGCATCGCGCCGTACGAAAAAGCTCCCTCCACTTGGGGGAAACGTAAGCGGCGACACGCCGGTCGTAAAGAAGACGACGCCGAGCTGGTCCTCCCCCGGCCCGGTAGTGATGTCCCACAGATCCACCACATTGCCTGCCTGCTGATTGAGGCGCTCCATGCGCGTGTCGGGCGAGAGCGGCAACCCCATGCTGCCCGAC
The DNA here is from genome assembly GCA_009908415.1 of Bacteroidota bacterium. Taxonomy (GTDB): domain Bacteria; phylum Bacteroidota; class Rhodothermia; order Rhodothermales; family Salinibacteraceae; genus JAAAPH01. The sequence goes on along the minus strand of JAAAPH010000151.1, from coordinate 1,420 downwards.
TCGTCCAGGACCATGATCATCGTGAGCGGATGCCGCCCCAGGGAACTGCCCGACGGTGGACTGGTCCATTGCGATGGCAGATCGATGATGCGCCGCGTGTCGCACGAGCAGGCGTAATCCGTAATGAGCGCCCGATAGCTGGTCAGCTGATACCCCGTAACGGCCGGAGCGGAGGCCAACTCGAGGTCAAATTGCGACGTGCCGCCGCTCGACCGCGCGCAATAATTACCGGGCGAGGCGAGGTTACTAAACGGAAGCAGTTCGATGTCGATCGTGTTGCCGGCCCCTTGCTGAAATCGCACCATGTCTCCGCTTCCGAACGACTGGGCCGACGCGCCGAACCCGATGCCGGAGGGCCCCCCGACGCGCCCCAGCGTTGCCCCACTGGGATTCGAGCCAAAGTGGAGCGTAATCTTGATGCGCGCAACGGGCAACCCGTCGGCCGTCGTGGGCGCATTCCGGCCCGGCACGGTCACCCCAAAGGTTTGCTGGGCCCAGCTCGAACCGGGCATCACCAGCAGAAGCGAAAGCGAGACGAGAAACAGCAGCCGATTCAACATAAGCGTGTAGGATTGATGGAAGATGGGTAAAGGAAGGGGGTCGCGCCGTTCGCATCACGACGGGATGAGCACCTCGATCGAGAACCAACTGGACCGCACGCCTCCGACTTCCACGGCCACCTGCACGAAACCTCCACTGCCGCGCAGGCCCAGGTCCTCGGCCGAGGGCACCTCGGCCTGAATGCCATCATCGGTGACGCCCGATGCCGTTCGGCGAATCTGCGCATCCTCGCCGAAGATGACGGTGTTTTCGTCAGCAGCGGCCGCGAAGTTGTCACCTCGCACCTCAATGGTGGACTCCGGATTGATGGCCCCACCATCCACCGATTGGATCGTATCGATGGACGGCACGGCCTGCGTCGCAGGCTGCACGTCGACTTCGTCCGTTGCCGTCTGCCCCCGCACCGTCACCGCCAGCGCGACGGGCGTAATCGCATCGCCGCTGTCGGGCACGCCGGGAATCCCCGTGGGCACACGGACGTCGATGAACTGCGTGCCGTTATCTTCCACGGTGCCTTCGACCCCGTCAAAGGTCACGCGGTCTCCCTGTTGCGGCGACCAGGTCACGGGGAAGTTCTGCCCGGTGATCGTCAGCACCTCATTCACGCGCACCGGCTCTTCAAAGTCGCTGATGGACGGCGGCGGTCGGTCCTCTTCGTCCGGTGCGTTCACCACGAGGCGCACCAGGGCATCGCGCGGCGCGTGGTCGACCGGACCGGGCGTTTGCATGAGCACAATGCGGCCGGCATTCGCGGCCGCATCCGGATTCACCGAAACGCCCTGGACGTCGAGCACGGGCCCCATGCGGAGCTGAACGGACGGCTGACCGAGAATGGCAGCGGCATCGCTCAGCGTTCGGC
>JAAAPH010000368.1 GCA_009908415.1 Bacteroidota bacterium | reverse complement strand
CGGGTCGAACGGCATGATGTGCTTAGCGATCGGCAGGATTTCCTGCTTCTGCGCAAACGGCACCACGACGCGATGCCCCTGCTCCTCGACGTTCAGCCCGATCGTTTGCACCTCCAGCGAGTACCATCCGAACAGCCGCATCACCGGGTTGGTGCGAAGGATGAGCGCTTGCACCTTGTTCAGCGGAATGGTGCCCTCCGACAGCGTGAGCAGGCCCCGGCGAAAACGGAGCTTATCCTCGTCGCGCCATAGGCGAAAGCGGTAGTACTTGTTCAGATTGACGGCGATGCCGGTGAGCCAGGCAAACAGGCCCGCCACGAGTACCGTGGCAAGACCCACCAGCCAGGGCGAGGTCGTGGCCGTGTCGAGGAAGCTGCCAAGTTCGCCGCGCGACATCCACCGGGCGATGTCGTTGGGATTGGGGTTCAGCAGCTCCAGCACCGAAAAGATCAGCGCGATATAGAACAGGGAAAAGCGAAACGCCCCGGAGAGCAGCACCCGGTCCAGCGCCATCGAGAACATCGGTGCAGCCGCGTACGCCGTTTCGTCGGACGGCGCGGTCGCGTCGGCCGTGGCCGTGCGGTCGGCCTCGTCGCCGGCCGTTTGCGCCTTGAACGACCGAATGACGCTGCGCAGGTTGCGGGCCTCTTCCAGGCTCACGTATTCGAGCACGCCTTCGGTGGACGAGCTCCCTGCCGTTTCGATCTTGACCTTGGCCGTACCGGTGAGGCGAGGAATGAGCGACTGCTCGATTTGGATGTTCTGCACCCGCTCGATGGGGATGCTGCGGTTTTTTCGGTTCAGCACGCCGCTTTGGATGATGATCTCCTTCGGCGTGACGCGGTAGCTGAAGCGAAGGTACTGCAGCACGATGGCGGGAAGCGCCACGATGCCGTATACCATAGCAATCAACAGCGAAAACCACGATTCGGCGTCCGGGGACGTGAGCGTGGGCAGCAGCAGGAAGGCGAGCGCGGGCAGGCTCACGAGCACGCGTTGAAGGAGCGTCATCGGGTGGAGGCGCTTCGCCTCCTCCAAGCCGCCCAGCGTCCCATCGCCGAGGTCGCTCGAATCCGCGGGGTCCTGTGAAGCGGGAGCGTCAGCCATCACACCGGATCTTCCATGAGCGGGTCGTCCAGGATGTAGCGCTTGACCTCGTCGCGCATGCGCTCGGCCATCTCAAGTTTTAGGCCCGGGATGACGACGTCGCTGCTGCGCGACCCGGCCGTGTGGACGACGAGACGTCCGAGCGAAAACTCCCGCTCCAGGACGTCCTGCGACACGTCGAGGTGCTGGATGCGGCGCAGCGGCACGATGGTCCGCACACGGTTGAGGACGCCGTGCTTCAAGAACAGCTCTTCCGGGCGGAGTTCGTACGACCAGTAGCGGTAGCGAAAACGCGGCCACAAGAGCGTGTAGGCCGCGCCCAGCGTAACGACGGCCGCGGTGAGGACGCCGGCCGGAAGCAGGCCCCGGGAGCCTCCCAGCCAATGCGTAAGGTCGTAGAAGAATACGCCGGCGGCAATCAGGGTCGTGTAGCCGGCCAGCTTGACGGTCCAGATGATCTGGATGGCGGGATCGAGAGCCTGCGGCTCCGTGGAGGTCGGAGGCGAAGGTCCGGGGTCCGAAGGCAGGGAGGCGTTGGACGCCGAAGACGTTGATGGTGGGGTCTCCATAGAGCCGGGTCGGCACTCCATAAAACGATACAGCGGTTCGCGCTTTACACGCAACATCGTTCAAGCCATTGGACGGAGAGAGGTTTCTTGCGGGGTCGCCGCACCCAGAAGGTCTGCGGCGCGCCGGGACGGGAACCGACTGTCCGGTGCCGACCGGATGGCCCGCTTGCACTAGACGGGCGTACTGCCGATTATCTATCCCAAGTTGTGTGTCATGTACTGGCGTGAAGGGCTTCGCCTTTCGAACCCCGATCCGACCCCGACCATTGGGAGATTCACGTTAGTACATCGCCCCCTGAACAGCCGGTAAAGCCCATGAAGATGATTGGCATCCGTCGGGCTGCGCCCTCGTGTCGGAATGAGGTCCCAGATCATGGCTGGGACCGGGCTCAGAATGACCGCTTTGCGTGTAGAGCACAACGTGGGTTATCTATCCTTTCTACCGGTCTTGCGGTTTGCCCCGCCGGTCGTCCAAGATGGGTCTCAATCCGATGGGCCTCAATCCGCCGGGCGGCGAGATGAGTTGCGTGGTCCGCGACCGTCCACTTTTTCGGGCGCCGAGAAGGAACCCATCCCTAAACCATTGTCTATTACCCACGAAGCATGTAATAACAAGTCGTTCTGCCCCGGTTAAAATTGTAATGAGTAAACGCTTGGGACGCCCTAAGTAAACTATTTTTTAGAAGGATGTCGGTTTGGGAGGGAAAATGATCATCCGATCCGTTCTGTTGTACAAGCGTTAACCTGCTATCTACTGGCTTGACGATCTTTCGCCTCACGCTCTCGCCGCAATGAGATCGACCTGTTTCTCTGTAAGGGATTCCCCAAGAACGGATTGGGAAACCGGATCGATCGGCCGTCTAGTCTTCGCTCTTGGCCACCGTTGCGAGGCCGCGTTGCACAAAGAATGTACCGAATGATGGATATGAGTTTTTGGACGCAAGCGACTCGTCTGACGGGAGGGGGTATGGGCCGCCGTTGGATGAGGGCCATCGGGGCTTGCGTCGTCGTCATGGTTATGGTGCTGGGGGGCGGGTTGGCCGCGCCACTGGCCGGCGCCCAGCCGGCCGCCGCGCCCTCGCCGGCAGCGCCTTCCATTGAGGAGCGAGGGTATCCGCCGCTCCGCAACTACACGCCGGCTGATTACGGGCGAAATATCCAGAGCCAGAACTGGTCGGTGACCCAGGATGACCGGGGTGTCATCTACGTGGCCAACCCTAACGGGGTGCTCGTCTTCGATGGCACCCGCTGGCGGTTGATCCCAACCGATCGCGAGACGTTTGTCCGGACGGTGGTCACGGATACGTCGGGTACGGTGTATGTGGGCGCGTACGGCGAGATCGGTAAGCTGGAACCGGACAGCACGGGCACCCTTCAGTACGTTTCCTTGCTGGACCGCGTTGAGCCGTCGCTGCAGAACTTTGG
>JAAAPH010000124.1 GCA_009908415.1 Bacteroidota bacterium | reverse complement strand
ACGAGGACACCGCAGCGCTCGATAGCCTCACCGCTCCTACCCGTGCTCTGGTGGCCGGGGCACAGATCGCGCAGTTGCGTTCTCAACTCCGGCGCGCCGCCGAACAGATCGAGGCGCTGGAGTCGCGCAACGACACCCTCGCCGCCCAGGCGCAGAGCCCGAGCTTGTGGCGGCTCGTCCGCTCGACGGCCAACGACGTCGGACTGCGCATCGGCTGGGTCGGCGTGTACTTCACGTTGTTCCTCGCAGGGTGGAGCGGGCAGACCCCCGGAAAGCGTCTACTGGGGCTCCGGGTGGTACGTCTCGACGGCGAGCCCCTCACGCTATGGGGCTCATTCGAGCGCTTCGGCGGATACGCCGCCGGCCTGGCCACCGGCCTGTTTGGCTTTGCCCAGGTTTATTGGGACCCCAACCGTCAAGCCATCCAAGACCGCATCGCCCAAACCGTCGTGATTCGTCAGCGCAGCACGTAGCCGCGCCGCAGCGGGTGGACCGTAGCGGCTGTCACGTTCGTGTCAAGATCGAACCGGACCGGGAACGCACACGACGGGGATGCGCATTCAGTGTATGCACTGCCTGCATGACTCCTCTCACCCAATCCATTGACATCATGCCTACACGCAAAGCAACAGCATCCTGGAACGGCGACCTTCAAGGCGGCACGGGCAACATGGCCTTCGGCGGCGGCGCCTTCGAAGGGGCCTTTTCGTTTCGGTCCCGCTTCGAGGACGGCGCGGGCACGAACCCCGAGGAACTGATCGCTGCGGCGCACGCCGGCTGCTTCTCCATGGCCCTCTCCAACATCCTGGCCGAGGCCGGCCACACGCCGGAGAGCGTCAACACGACGGCGAACGTGTCGCTTGAGATGACAGACGACGATGGACCGACGATCACGAAGATTGAGCTGAACACGGAGGCCGACGTGCCGGGCCTGGACAACGAGACGTTCCAGCAGCACGCCGAAGCGGCAAAGGCGGGCTGCCCCGTCTCCAAGGCCCTGGCTGGTCCGACCATCACGCTCAACGCCAAGCTTACGAGCGGTGCCTCGGCGTGAGCTGATCCCCCCGCACCGTCGTGGCACGACCCGGCTGGGGCAACCCCGGCCGGGTTTTTCTATTGAGGCGCCTGGCCCTTTTTCTCGTCTAGCACGTGTTGCTGGTAGCTCTTCGGCGTATCGCCCACGTGCTTCTTAAACATGTCGATGAAGTGGCTGACACTGCTAAAGCCCAGCGCATAGCTCACGTCAGTGACCGTCCGCTCGCCGTCCTGCAAGAGCTCCTGCGCGCGCTCCATACGCTGCTCGTTCACGTATTGCAGCGGCGTCATGCCGAATTCGTTGCCGAAGTACCGATAGAACGTCGACTTGCTCATGTAGGCCTTATCGGCAAGCTCGTCCATCGAGATGTGGCGGTCCAGATGCCGGTGCACGTGCTGCACGGCGGCCGCCAACCCGTGCGACGCGGCGTGGTCCTCGCTACACCCGATGAGCATCTCCCGCGCCTGCGTCTGCAACATGCGGATGATGAGCTCCGCCGAGTTCAAATCAATGAGCGCGTCCTTATGGGCGTGGTCCTCGGTGAAGAGCTGAACCAGGGTCTGGAGCACCCGCTCAATGGCCGGAGTGTTGCTGAAGTGCACGTAGGCATCGTCGTAGAGCCATTCGCCCGACTCGGGACTCCGGGGTGCCGTTTCATTGAGGCGGTCGAGGATGCGCTGCACACGGTCGCGGTCGATCTCCAGCGTGATGCACGTGGTGGGCTTGCCCCGACGGGCATCCGGGAAATCGATGTGGATGGCGTGTTGGGCTGGCACCATGAGCGACTCGCCCGGGAGGAAGTCGAAGGGGTCATGCGCCGGGGCATGGATCACCTTGCGTCCGGTCACCATCCCGCAGTAGAGCGGATTGCGAGCGTGGAGGGCGACCTCTTGGGCCTGTTGGTAGGTGTCATAGACTGAAAACTCAAGGTCGTTGCCGCCCACACTCGTCCGGTTTTCGACCAAGACGTGTGGCGAGCGGCCGGCGCGGAGACGATCGAGGGCTTCCACGGGAAAGGGGGCGTCGGGCGAGAAAGTCAGTGCAGAAAGAAGCGGCGCGAATCCGCCTCCGGAGCGGAGCGCACGCAGAATGACACGATCCCGGCATACTGCCGGAAGAACGCGCAAGTAATGGGCGGAAGCGCTTCGTTAATTCATACTGCTTGAAATCCTCAAAGTTTTTTCACTAGCGACCCACCGCCATGATTTACGAACGCCCAACGTTCCAAGAGAAGTACGACAACTACATCGGCGGCGAATTCGTCGCGCCGGTCGGCGGCGAATACTTCGAGAACTCCTCCCCCATCGATGGCGAACCGTTCTGCGAGGTGGCCCGCTCGAACCACGAAGACGTCGAGAACGCGCTGGATGCCGCGCATGAGGCCGCGCCGGCTTGGGGCCGCACCTCGGCCACCGAGCGCGCCAACATCCTGAACAAGATTGCCGACATTACGGAGGAGAACCTGGAATTTCTGGCCCGGGTCGACACCGTCGATAACGGCAAGCCCATCCGCGAGACGCTGGCGGCCGACATGCCGCTCGTGGTCGACCACTTTCGCTACTTTGCCGGCGTGATTCGCGCCGAAGAGGGCTCCATCTCTGAGCTCGACGCCGACACGGTCACGATCCAGCTGCCCGAGCCGCTGGGCGTGGTAGGCCAGATCATCCCGTGGAATTTCCCGCTGCTGATGGCCGCCTGGAAACTCGCCCCCGCCCTCGCCGCCGGCAACGCCGTCGTCGTGAAGCCCGCCGAGCAGACGCCCGTGTCGATCATCGAGTGGATCAAACTCGTCGGGCACTTGCTCCCCGATGGTGTGCTTAACATCGTGCACGGCTACGGCCCCGAGGCCGGGAAGCCGCTGGCCAAAAGCGAGCGCATCGCGAAGATCGCGTTCACCGGCGAGACGACCACGGGTCGCCTGATCATGCAATATGCGTCCGAGAACATCATTCCTGTGACGCTGGAGCTGGGCGGCAAGAGCCCGAACGTCTTCTTTGAGAGCGTCATGGACGCCGACGATGCCTTCCTCGACAAGTGCCTCGAAGGTGCGGCGATGTTTGCCCTTAACCAGGGCGAG
>JAAAPH010000162.1 GCA_009908415.1 Bacteroidota bacterium | reverse complement strand
GCCCAAATGCAGGCTTTGGCCGAGAATGGAACGGTGGCGGAGCGCGTGGACGCTCGTGCGTGCAGACGCCCCTCTCCGCACGGTCATTCCTTCACGAAACGGCGTTGATGTACGTTCCATGGCGACCACCCTTCTGGCCCTCGAAACGGCGACTGATGTGTGCAGCGCCGCGCTGATGCGCGACGGCAAGCTCACGGCGCAGGCGAGCCTGCACCAGCCCCGGGTGCACGCCGAACAGCTCGCCCCGCTCATCCGCGACCTGCTGGCGCGTGCGGAGGTCGACCGCTCAGCCCTCGATGCCGTTGCCGTCTCGATGGGCCCGGGCTCGTACACCGGACTGCGGATTGGCGTGAGTACGGCGAAGGGCCTCGCGCTGGCGGGCGGTGCGGCCCTCATCGGCGTGCCCACGTTGGAGGCGCTCGCCGCATCGGTGCAGCCGTATGCCCACCCCGGCGACGTCGCCTGTGCGCTGCTCGACGCCCGCCGGGACGAGGTGTACGCCGCCGCGTACCAATTTGAAGACGACGGCCTCGCTCCGTTCGCAGCCACGTCGGCGCGCGCGGTGGCGTCGCTGCCGGACTGGCTCGGGGCGGTCGACGGTCGGCTATGGGTGATCGGCGATGGCAGTGCGAAATCCGCTGCGGCCCTTGACGACGGCGGCTACGCGTCGCGCGTGCTGCCGCCGGCGGTTCATCCGCCCTCGGCGGCATGGGTGGCACGGCGAGCCAGGCCGCGCCTCGAACGCGGGGCCACCGACGACGTCGCCGCCTTCGAGCCGTACTACCTGAAGGCCTTCGCCGGATCGCAGCCCGCCACCACGCCGTTCGAACGCCTCGCGTTCTGAGCCGCACCAAGCGCCCTCACACGCTCCCCACAAGACCGCAAGCCCCTTCCCGTCTGCATCCGATGTTCAAGACGGAGGGGCCCTGTTGCCTCCCCCGCGCGGTGGACTTTCAGCCGCGCCTTTTACATTTTGCTAACGTCCTCATCGGCGCCCCAACCACGAGTTTCTCACCCTCGACCTACTCACCATGGCATGGTTTCGACGTAAAAAGGCCGGCATCCAGACCGACCGCAGCGAGCAGAACGAGGTCCCGGAAGGCCAATGGGTGAAATGCCCAGAGACGGACGAGATCGTGAACCGGCGCGAGTTGGAGGACAACCTGCTCGTCTTTCCCAGCTCGGGCTACCACTTCGGGATGGGCAGCCGTCGATACTTCGACTTCCTCTTTGACGACGGCGCGTACGACCTCCACGATACGCACCTCTACTCGATCGACGCGCTCCATTTTGAGGACCGCAAGCCCTATGCGCAGCGCCTCGAAAAAGCCCAGGAAAAGACCGGGCAGAACGAAGCGGTCAGCGCGGCCACGGGCATGATGGGCACCCATCGCGTGTCGATCGCCGCAATGGACTTCTCGTTCATCGGCGGCTCGATGGGCTCCGTCGTGGGAGAGATCATCGCCCGCGCCGTCAAGCGCGCGTACACCGAGGAAATCCCGCTGGTTATCATCTCGCAGAGCGGCGGCGCGCGCATGATGGAAGGCGCGCTCAGCCTGATGCAGATGGCCAAAACGAGCGCCCACCTCTCCCGCCTCGACGACGCCGGCCTGCCGTTCTTCTCGGTGCTCACGCATCCTACCACGGGCGGCGTCACGGCGTCGTTTGCCATGCTGGGCGACATCAACATCGCCGAGCCGGGCGCCCTCATCGGCTTCGCCGGCCCGCGCGTGATCCGCGAGACGATCGGCTCGGATCTACCCGAAGGCTTCCAGCGCGCCGAGTTTCTCAAAGATCACGGCTTCGTCGACCTGGTCGTCGACCGCCGGCGCCTCCGCCAGCGGATCGTCCACCTGCTCGACCTGATCATGGAGTAGCGTAACCGCCCACAGGCTCCACGGCCGTACTCAAACAACGTCCAACGCATTGTTCAAATCGGCCTCGGTCGCTACCCCTGCGGGTTGATCGGCGATCGCGACCGGCGTTTCGCCGTCCTGCCTACGACTCGGGGCCTGGGTGCCCGCGTTCGCTTTCCCTAGCTCGAACTGGTCGAGGAGCATGGCCAGATCCTCCGTCAGTTCGTCGAGCTGCGTCGCCGACTGGGCCACCTCGCCCACTCCCCGCGCCGCTTCAGACGAGACGGTAGAGATGCTTTCCACGTTCTGGGAGATCTGCTCGCTCGTCGTCGACTGCTCCTCGGTGGCCGCCGCGATGCTGTCCACCTGCTCTGCCACTAATTCCACGCCGTCGATAATCGACTCGAAGGCCGAGCCGGCCTCGTCGGCCAGTTCGATGCCAGCCTGCACCTCACCCTGGCCCTTTTCGATCGACCGGACCGCGCTTTCCGTTTCGTCCTGCACGGAGCGGATCATGGTCTCGATCTTCCCCGTGGCCTGCGCAGTGCGCTCGGCCAGCTGGCGCACTTCGTCGGCCACCACGGCAAAGCCCTGGCCGTGTTCGCCCGCGCGCGCCGCCTCGATGGCCGCATTCAATGCCAGGAGGTTGGTCTGATCGGCAATCTCGTCGATCGTCGCCACGATCTCGCCAATCTCCTCGCTGGAGGCCCCAAGCTGGTTCACGGTCTCGGCCGACTGCTCGACCACCTCGCCAATCGCGCGCATCTTTTCGACGGTCTGCAGGATGACTTTCCCGTTTTCGCGCGCCGTGTCGCCGCTCTCTTTGGCGATGCTGGCCGTGCGGGTCGCCCCTTCCGCGTTGTCCACGATGGTCCGGCTCATCTCCTCCATCGCGGCGGCCAGCTCGTCGGCCTGGGCGGACTGTTCTTCCGATGCCGCGGCGAGCTGCGTCGACGCCCCCGAAATCTGACCGGCGGCTGACGACGTCGTCTCAACGGCCTCATCCACCCGAATGAGCATGTCGCGGATGGTTGCCACGACCTCGTTGAAGCCAATGAAGAGCTCACGGATCGCGCCCTCACGCCTGCCCACCTCGGTTTGCACGGTGAGGTCGCCGTCAGCGAGGCGGTTCATCTTGTCTAAGATATGCTGCACACTGTCTCGGAGCGCCCGCTGCTGCTCCTGAATTTCCTGTTGAGCCTGCCGGGCCTCTTGGGCGACCTCCTCGGCCCGCCGGCTCTGCTCCTCGGCCTCGTGAAGCGCGTTGCG
>JAAAPH010000156.1 GCA_009908415.1 Bacteroidota bacterium | reverse complement strand
AGGTAGTCGTCCGCCCCCGCCGTGAGGCCCTCAATCTTGTGCTCGGCCTCGGCCTTGGCGGTGAGCAGGATTAGCGGCACATGGTCGAGGTCGGGGTCGGCCTTGATTTGGGCTGTGAGGGCGTACCCGTCTTGGCGGGGCATCATCACGTCCGAGATGATGCAGTCCGGCAGCACGGCCTTCGCCCGCTCGTAGCCCGCTATCCCGTCCTCTGCCTCGACGACGTGATACTGCGGCATCAACTGGTCGCGGACGTACGCGCGGATGTCGGGATTGTCATCCACGATGAGTACCGTTGGCCCGTTTTCCGACGGCGCAGGGGGCGTGGTGTTTTCGTCCGCGTCGGTCGCGTAGCCATCCGGTGCCATCGGGGGCGGCGGAGAGGGCGGTGTCATGTCCGGGGGCGCATCGACAAGCTGGTCGTCGCGCAGGTGGCCGCGCCCGAGCGGGAGCCGGACGGTGAACGTCGTGCCCACGCCCGGGGTGCTCGTCACGTCGATGGTGCCGCCGTGGAGTTCCACGAACTCCTTCGTCAGATTCAGTCCGATGCCCGTGCCGGCGCCAGCGGCTGCCCCCTCCAGGCGCTGGTTGAACCGATCGAAGATCGTCGGGAGGGCATCGGCCGCGATGCCCATCCCGGTGTCGTCCACGGCGATCTCGGCGTGCGCGTCCGTCCGGCGCAGCCGCACGCGGATCGTCCCGCCCGCGTCGGTGGCCTTGAAGGCGTTCGAGAGCAGATTGGCGATCATCTTCTCCAGCTTGTCCGGGTCGATGTACGCCAGCAGGTGCGGCTCGGTCGCCTCGAAAGCCAGCGTCATCTGGCGGCGCTCCGCCAGCGGGGTAAAGGCGCGCACGAACCGATCCAGCATCTCGACCAGGTCGGCCCGGGTGGCTTCGAGCGGCACGTGGCCCGTTTCGAGCCGAGCGAGGTCGAGCAGCTGGTTGATGAGCCGCAGGAGGCGGCTCGCGTTCCGGTGCACGAGCCGGAGCTGGCCGCCGACGGCGTCCTGAACGGGGCCGTGCGCGCCGGAGAGGATGTCCTCAATCGGGCCGAGTGTGAGCGTGAGCGGCGTGCGAAACTCGTGGCTGATGTTGGCGAAGAAGCGGGACTTCACGGCGTCGAGCTCGGCCAGGCGCTCGGCCTGCGCCTCCAGTTGCTGGTTCTGTCGAGACACCTCCTCCGTGCGCGCCTGCACGAGCGCTTCCAGTTCGCGGCCGCGGGCTTCCAACTGACGGGTGCGCCCCCGGACGGCGCCGTAGCCCACGCCCCCAATCAGCGCTACGCCCAGCAGGCCCCACAGCAGGTAGGCCCACGGAGTGCGGTACCACGGCGGTACGATGGTGAAGGCGACGGCGCGCTCGGGGCTGACCTGCCCGAACGCATCCTCGCCGCGCACGCGAAAGGTGTACGCCCCCTCCGGCAGGTTCGTGTAGTCCTTCCGCGTCTCCTCGGTCCACGCCGACCAACCCGCATCGAATCCGTCCAACTGCACCTGGAAGCGAGCAGCCGCGCGGCGGTGATAGCTCGGGAGGGCGTACGTGAAGCGGACCGCATTGTCGCTGTACCGCAGCACAGGCGTGTGCGCAGCGGCGTTCGCGAACAGCACCGAGTCGCTGCCCACGGGCGTCATGCGATGCACGATCGGGCGGCGCGGCGGCGGAGGGGAAAGGGCCTGGCTGGGGTCGTAGCGGACGATTCCTTCGGTACCGCCGAACCACAGCGTGCCGTCCGGGTCGGGGTAAATCGCGTACACGAATGGCATGCGTGCGCGATGATAGAGGCTGGCCTGCCACCGGAACGAGCCACCGGGTTGGCGGCGGGCCACGCCGACGTCCGGCCACGCAAACATCCACACGTTGTCCTGCGCGTCGGTCTGGGCTACCAGGGCGCTGCGGCCGGGCGAGCCGTCCGGTGCGCCGGCGAAGGCCGGCCCGAAGCGGGCATCAGGTTGGAAGGATTCGGTGCCATCCGGGTCCGCGACGTAGCGGTAGAGCCCGGTCTCCGTGAGAAACAGCGGATGCTCCGTATCGCGTGCGAGATAGATCCCGCCGGACGGAAGATCGCGCTCGCCGGGGCGGAATACCGTCACCTCGGGCGCCGCCGCGGTCACGTTCCGGACGCGTGCCACGCCTTCCGGGCTCAGGCCTGCCCACACGGCGCCGTCGGGGGCGAAAGCAATCCTGCTCACCGGCTGATCCAGGCCCGCTATCAGGCCCGCAGCCACCCACCGGTCGCCGCGTCGCTCCACGCGCCGCAGGCCGTCACTGTCACCGGCCAGGACCAGGGTGGAATCGAAGGGGGCGGCACCGAGCGCGCGGATGGAAGAACTCGCAAACAGGCGAGTAGCCGTCGTCCCTCGAATCCGGTACAGGCCGTCTCCGCAGCCGGCCAATACGTCTCTTCCGACCGATAGTAAGCTGCGACAATCCGTTGGGGGCGCGGTAAGCGCCGAGAAGCGGGCGGCCCGCTGTGAGGTAGGCGACAGCACGAACACGCCGCGGTTCGTCGCGGCATAGAGCCGGCCGTCGTGGCGCGCGATGGCTTCGACGATGCCCGCCAGGCCATTGGCCTCACCGAACGATGTGAACGGTGCGGGCCAGTCAGCTCGTGCGATGCCATCGTTGAGGGTCAGCCAGAGGCCGCCCTCGCCATCGGTAAAGAGGTTGGTCACCGTGTTGTCCTGCAGCCCGTCCTGCGTGTCAATGATGCGCTCGATCTGTCCATCATCGCTGAGGATGAAGACCCCACCGCGCAATGTGGCGAAGGCGAACCGGCCTCCCGGAAGCGCTATGCCGCGGTACAGCAGGTGCTCCCGGAGCAGCGCGTTTGCGGGCGACGGGATGGGTTGGAGTGTGCGCCCATCGTAGCGAAACAGCCCACGATTCATCGTGCCAATCAGCAGGCCGCGCGGGCTCAGCGTTAGGACGATGGTGATCCGGTCCTCGCCGAGGCCGCCCGTACCGGGAACCGGAGCGAGCGAATCGTCCGCGGTATGCCGGAGCAGTCCGGTGCCGGCTTCGGCGACGTACAGCGTGTCCCGGACGGCAAAGGCGTGGACGAAGCGCGCCGCCGAGCGCCGGACTCGTAGCGTGTCCTGGCCGGGCACCCACTGGAAGAGCTGCTGGTT
>JAAAPH010000373.1 GCA_009908415.1 Bacteroidota bacterium | reverse complement strand
CAGCGCCGCCGAGACGCAAGCCGTATACGATGCCGTGTGCAACCTCGGTCAGGTGCCCATCGGTTCTCAACCGGAGGTTCCGGTGGTGGTCAATATGGAGGCGGTTCGGCGGCTGACGGGATTTGCGCGGGGGAAGATCCGTACGGCGATCGAACTGCTGGAGCGGCAGGAGGCATGGCACGTCATCCCGCAGCGGCGACATTTTGGGTTCATCCGTTTCAACCAGTCGGCAGAGGCGACGCGCCGGTACGCCGCGAACCAGTCCAACCGGGCGCTGGCGCGCTTTCTACAGACCCTCCTTCGCACGGTGCACGCGGATGCATTTGGCTCGTGGTGGCGGGTGGACCTCCGTCAGTTGGCGCGTCGTACCGACCTGGAGCGAGATCGACTGCTGCGTGGCCTGCAGTTCGTGCAGGAGCAAGACGTCATACAGTGGCGGCCGCCGGGTACGGCCCTGCAGGTCGATCTCGCCGTACCCCGGGCCCAAGCCTTTCCGGTGGATGACACTGCCGTGCGGAAGGCCCGCCGCCGTGCACAGAAACGGCTGCGCCACCTGCGGCGCTACGCGCGATCCGTGACCTGCCGGCGGCATTTTCTCCTGACGTACTTCGGCGAAACGCATGATCCGCCGTGTGGAGCCTGCGACGTGTGCCTCGGCCGGCATCGTCCGCCCACGATCACGCCCGACGACGAACCGCTGATGCGGCATATCATGCGCCAGGTGGCACGCGATATCCCCCGTGCAGAATGGACGGAAGGACAAGAGACGCCGCCGGCGCATCGCCTACAGGCCTTGCTGGACTGGCTCGTGCAGAAGGATTATCTGCGGCTCACCAATCCGCTTGAAGAGCGGTTCGACGTGACCGAGCGCGGACAGGTCTTGGTCGACCGCTGGTCGGACTCGGGATCGTGATCCGGCTCATTGCATCAGGCGCTTGCGGCCGGCCTCCAGACTGTCCTGCACGGCCTCATGAATCGATATGTACGTGCTGGGGCGCTCGCTGTAGTACGTCAAGGCGCGCTCAAACTGCGTTTGCGATATGTCGTAGTGAGAAAAGACCGAGTCGCGCAGGGCCACGACGGTGGAGTCGTCATAGATGTCTGCGCGCACTTGGGCCAGATGGAGCTCCGTCAGCACGTCGATAAACGTGGTGTCCGCGATGGGCGGCTCCTGCGGCGAAAAGGACGAACACGCCGTTAACGCTCCGCACAGTCCGAGGCAGAGCAACAGTCCGCGAAGCATGTGAGCCGCGTTGTGCATGATGCGACCTGCCAGCAAGAGACTACTCCGAACGGGCCGCGACGGTCTGCTGCGAGGCGCTCCCGGTCCGCGTCCGGAACGTTTGCGCAATCACTTCCATCTGCCGGAGGAACGAACGTTTGTCGTAGCCGGGAGCGAAGACCATCCCGTCGATCATGTAGACGCGATCTTGCTCCTGGTCATAGAACGCGTAATTGACAAACGGGCCGCCCCCGCCGTACTGGAACAGCTCGCCGTTCTCATTCTCGCCGACCATGTACCACAGGCCACGCGTGATGAAGGCGTATCGGCCCAGGAAGTCCCGGTTTCTGGTGTTGAGCGGGCGCCGGTAGTCGATCTTCACAAAGCCGCCCACATTGCCTTGCAGGTAGCGCTTTGTTAGCGAGTCGCGGGTGGCGTATACCCACTCGGGCGACAGCTGGCTCGGATCGACGTTATCCTCGTAGTAGACAAAGAGTCCACGCCGCGTGTCTGACAGAATGCGACGCAGCCACACGAAGCCTCGGTCTTCTGACGTCGTGTCGATGGCAATCTGGTAGTCGTGTTGGACGTTCACGGCGAACCCGTGCTGCTGCAGGAGGCTGTCTTCAAGGGCGCGCTGCCGCTCCTTCTCGAACATCTCGTCCTGCATACGGACGAGCGTGATGTCATGAAACGAATCGCGAATCCGGCGGCCCTCGCTCTGCAGCGCGTCGATAATGCCCTGCGGGGAGGCGGCTGTAACGAAGAATATGCGTTGTTGCCGCCGCCACAGGTCGGGTTTGGCCACCACGGCCGTCTGACCACTACGCACGGCCTCCTCGGCTTCACGCGATAGGCGAGTCCGCATGAACGAGGCCTCGCGCGTGGAGTCGCTGAGCGGAGCAATGAAGACCACATTCTTCTGCGTCTTCACGTTGTCGAAGACGCGTTCCGACGTGAGGCTGATTTGCCTGAGGTCGAAGGCGCGCTCGGGAGCGGGCAAGGTGCTCAGATACGGAGCAATGTTGGCGCGCACCGCTTCGCCCACGGTGCCGTTCCAACGGGTGCTGTCCATGACCACCGTCACCTGGCCTTCCGGCCCCGTGGCGAGGGGGCGGTAGTCGGTGTCGCCGCATCCGGTGAGGCCCATGAGGAGAACCACACCGGCGAGCAGGGCAGGAAGAAAGGCACGGAGGCCTCGCCAAGCCGTCGGGTCAGGAAACGGGCGGGCGTATGACATGGTCGAGCAGGTTGGGTGAAGGAGTACGCCATGGCGTGAACGGCATAGCGCATGGGTTGTTGCCAATGCCTCCAGAGCGAACTGGCGCTGCCGGTCTGGGCTGAGACGCCACACCGATCGCGTTGGATCCGGGCAGGCGTTGTCGTCACTCGCCATCCGTCATATCCACGTCGTCGCGGCAGACGGCGTTGCGGAGTGGGAAGCCGGTGAGGCCCCAGGGCGTAGAAACTGACGGGATCGTGGGAGACAGCTCACAGGGTGGCCGTGGACGCTGCTTCAGACGCCTCATCCGTCACGTCAGATCCGTGTGTGAGGGCGTGCACGAACCGCTCTACGCCGTCGATGCGTGCCTTAGCGTCGAGCGCATCGTCGTCCCACAGGCGTTCCACCGCTTCGATCAGCGCCGAGCCCACGATGAAGCCGTCCGTGTGCTGGCTCATCCGCATCGCGTCGTCATGTGCCTTGATGCCGAAGCCGACGAGCAGCGGGTTCTGCTGCGCGAGCGTCCGCGCCCGCTGCAGATATGCCTGCACGCCCGGCCGCCCGTCGATGGTGGAGCCGGTGAGGCCCGTCACCGAGACGGCGTACACGAACCCTGTCGCCAACTCATCGATCCGCCGGATGCGCTCGTCCGACGAGTTGGGCGCGATCAGGAAGATGAGGTCGAGCCCCGCATCC
>JAAAPH010000169.1 GCA_009908415.1 Bacteroidota bacterium | reverse complement strand
TGGACTCTACCTCCTACGCCTCGTGGCGGGCGATCGTATCCTGACGCGGCGCCTCACCGTGGTGCGGTAGGTGCATTGTCAGGTTGAGCGGCACGCTTATTGGTAGTATCATACACCCCCCTCGCTGATTACCCTGCTGCTGCGTCCGGATCGTTCTGCCATGCTGACGCTGATGTTGATCGCCCTCCTCGTGGGGGCTTCGGGATCGATGTCGCCCCTCTCCCCGGAGGTAGACGACCGCGGTCGGCCCTGGATCGAAAATTACGACGCCGAGGCGTATGGCAGCCGGCGCGGTACCGTCCAGGTCGCGCACAGCCAGAACTGGTCGGTCGTTCAAGACACGAGCGGCCTCCTCTACGTGGCCAACAGCGAAGGGCTGCTCGCCTACGACGGCGTGCGCTGGTCGGCCATCCCCGTGGGCGCCTCGGCCGCGACTGGGCGGCGCAGCCAGAGCGTCTATTCCGTGGCCCGCTTGCCCCGCGGCCACCCCGCGGCCGGCCGGATCCTCGTCGGTGCAGAAGGTACCTTCGGTGTGCTGCGGCCCGACACGCTCGGGCGCATGGCGTACGACCCGCTCTCCGATCGGCTGCCTGCTGCCGAGCAATCGGTCGGCACGGTCTGGAAGACGAGCGCCACGACCCGTGCCGCGTACTTCTTGACACCGGAGCGCCTGTTCCGATGGCATGGCGGCGCGTTGCAGGCATGGTCGACGGCTGATCTGAGTGTGCCGGCTGGCGTTGACACCTCGGGGTTTGCGCCGCCGGTCCAGCGCGCCTTCTTCTTCAGCTTCGTCGTGCGTGACACGCTGTATGTGCAGGTGCGCGGCGCCGGCCTCTTCCGCGCCGATGGCGATCGCCTGCGGCTTGTGCCGGACGGCACCCGGTTTGCCGCCAACGGCATCTACGCCCTCATGCCGCACCCGGAGGGGCTGCTGATCGGCGTGCGGAGCGAGGGGCTCTTCGTGCACGACGGCACCGCGGCGCGCCCGCTTGACGGCGCCGTGGAGCCGTGGCTCCGCACGCATCAGCTTTATCACGGCACACGTCTCGCCGATGGCACGTACGCCCTCGCCACACGCCAAGGCGGTCTCATCCGAATGGCCGCGGCCGGCCAGCGCCTTCGCGTGATCGACACGTCCGTAGGGTTGCGGGACGACAAGGTGCACTACGTCTACGAAGACCGGGCGGGCAGCGTGTGGCTGGCGCTGAACGACGGTATCGCGCGCATCGACCTCACCGCGCCTTATCGCTACTACGACGAGGCGCTCGGACTCGCCGGGGAGGTGCAGACCCTCGCCCGGCACAACGGGACGCTCTTTGCCGGCACCACAACCGGGCTGTACCGGCTCCGTCCGCAGCGCGGCGGATTCCCGCGCTTTGAGCGCGTGCCGGGGTTCACCGTGGAATGTACTGACCTCGCCTCGACGGCTGCAGGTCTTCTCATCGTGACGCAGACGCGCGTGGCCGTCTGGCAGGATGGGCAGGTCTATACGGTTGATGCGGGACCCTCCTCCGGTGTGCCGCGCGCCGTGGCGCAGGCTACCTCAACACTCTCCTTCGTCGGGTACGATGACGGCGGCATTCGGCGTCTCCGCCGGATCGACGGGCGCTGGCAGCAGGGCGCGGCGATTCCCGGCATCGACCGGCCCGCGGCCGACCTTGCCGTTGCGGAGGACGGCACGCTCTGGGCCGCAAGCTACACCGACGGGGTCATCCGCATCCAGCGGCCAGAGGCCGCGGCCCCCGCCGTCACCCGGTACGGCTTAGACGACGGCCTGCCCGTCCTCATCGACCTGAAAGTGCACGCCATTGACGGCACGGTTTACTTCGGCACGCGGCAGGGGCTGCATCGCTTCGTGGACGACGACTCTCGTGGCGACGGTGGGCGTGGGCGCTTTGTGCCGGACTCGACGTTCGGCGCGGATTGGGCCAATTCCACGCGGTTCGTGACGCACCTCGTCGCCGCCGGGCCGGGTCGCGTCTGGGGCCGCGCGGCCGACCTGACGGCGCCCGAGGACGCCGTGACTGTCGCCCCCTTCCGTCGCCAGGCCGATGGCCGTTGGCAGCGCGGCGACCTCCTTCCGCCCGTCCAGAACGGCGTCGCCCGCGCACTCTTCGCCACGCCCGAGGCCGTGTGGATTGGGACGCAGCGTCCGGCGCCGCTCGTGCGGTTTGATCCCATTCACCCCGCGCAGCAGATTGCTCCTCCACTCCCCGTGCCGCGGCTACGCACCGTGACGCTCGGCCCGCGCGACTTGCTCATCTACGGCGGGCCCACTGCCCCCCCCGTGGCGGTCCCTCCGGGACTGAGCGAACTGCGCGCCACGTTTGCACTGCCCGTGTTCGGTCACGCGGCCCGGCCGGCGTATCGGACCCGGCTCGTCGGAGCCCCGAACGAGGCGTGGACACGCTGGGAGCGGACGGCAGCCCGCCGACTGACCGGCCTCGATCCTGGGCGCTACCGGCTGGAGGTGCAGGCACGGACGGCGGTCGGGCAGCGCTCGCCGGTGGCGACGCTCGCCTTCACGGTGGTAGCGCCTTGGTATCGGACACCATGGGCCTGGACGCTCTGGAGCCTCCTGGCGATGGGCGCCCTGTTCGGCCTCGGCGCGGGCGCCGTGCGCTGGCGGACGCGTCGGCTCGAAGCGCAGCAGGCTCGCCTCCAGCAGCAGGTCGACGTCCAGACGGCCGAGCTACAGGCCCAAACCGCCGCCCTCGAAGCCGAGAAACAGCGGACTGCCGAGGCGCTGGCTCTCGTGGCCGAGCAGAAGGAGGACCTCGCCGCCCTCGACGCGGCCAAGTCCGAGTTCTTCGCCAACGTGAGCCACGAGTTTCGGACGCCCCTCACGCTCGCCCTCGGCCTGCTGGAAGAGTGGGTGGAGGCGCCGTCCGAGCCGCTGCCGCCCACGGCCCAGGACGACCTGCGGCAGGTCCTGCTCAACAACCGGCGGCTGCTCCGGCTCGTCAATCAGCTGCTCGACATCGCGCGGCTGGAGGCTGAGGTGCTCACGCTACACGTCCAGCCCCTCGACGTCGCCGCGTGGCTGGAGCGCCTCGCGCAGGCGTTCGTGCCGCTCGCCGAGCGCCGCCGCATCACGTTCAAGCGCGAGGGGCTCGACGCACCCGTTCGCCTTGTGGCCGACCCCGACCCG
>JAAAPH010000093.1 GCA_009908415.1 Bacteroidota bacterium | reverse complement strand
ATCGGAGAGAAGCAGGGGCTGCTCGCCCACGAGACGAAGCACCGCGGGAACGCATGGCGCCGAAATCAAGGCAGCGCCTATCAGGCTCCGCCCCAACGCGGGTACGGACGCGGCCTGCAACGCCGTCGACAGGCGGGGCACGAGGGCCCACCCGGAGACCTGTGCCAGACGCCGCTGCAACTCATTGATGACGTGCGCATGCGGGCCGTCCGGGAGGCCAAGCAGATTGGCCAGCGCAGGCGTCCCGCCCTGCTGCGCATATGCATCCACGAAGTGCTGGAGAAACTCGCGGAGCGCTTGCGGTTGTTTATCGGCCGCGGCCTGGAGCGCCGACTCGAACGCCGCCCGCTCCGTCTCGCTCATCGCTGTGCGCACTTGAGATCGCAGCCAGTCGGCATGCGAATCGGCGACAGCCGCCTGCTGCGCGCCCTGGGTCGGCCAGACAACGGCCATGGGCAGCAGGCTGCTGACGAGCAGCACCGCGATCCCACGTTGTATCCATGTCGTGCGCAACCGACGCATGATGCGAAGCGATGTAAGAAGAAGCGCGCTCAGCGCTGAACAGTCAGTGAATAAAGTACGCGGGCACGAAGTTCCAGTCAATGGATCCCCATTGAAGCTTTCCCGAAGCAATCGCTGCCCATTCCGAAGGGCGGTCGACATCCGAATCGACGGCCCCTATATTGGCCGCACGCCATCATGCCCGTCCACCGCCCCGCCATGCCATCCCCCGCCCCGACCGCCACCGGTTCGATCACTACCGGCGATGGGATGCGGCTCTTCACGCAGCGCTGGTGCGCCCGTGCACCCCGTGCGGCCATCCTCTTGGCCCACGGATACGCCGAGCACTCAGGGCGATATGCCCACGTGGCCGGCTACCTCAATGCCCACGACGTGTCCGTCTACACGTACGACCAACGGGGGTTTGGCCGGTCGGGCGGGCGGCGCGCGCTCGTCACTTCGTTCGACCGGCTGCTCGACGACCTGCAGCGCGTGATCGATCGCACGCGCCGACGCCTCCCCGAAAGCCTGCCGCTCTTCGTAATGGGCCACAGCATGGGCGGGGCGTTGTGCGCGCTGTACGCCATCGAACGGAGTCAAGCCTTTCGCGGGCTCATCCTGAGCAGTCCGGCGGTGGAAATCGACGACGACATCGCCCCCATCCTACGGAAACTCGCCGGCGTGCTCGGCACGCTCGCACCGACACTACCCACCATCCGTACGGCGGACGACGCCATCTCCCGCGACCCGGAGGTCGTGAAGGCCGCTCAGGCCGACCCGCTCAACTACCACGGCCGGGTGCTGGCCGGGACCGGCGCCGCCTTTCTCCGCGCAGCCCAGCGCATCCAGACGCACATGGCGGCGATTGCACTGCCCTTGCTCGTTTTCCACGGCACGGCCGACCCACTCACCGACCCCGCCGCTAGCCGCATGCTGTACGAGCACGCGCGCTCGCCCGACAAGACGCTGAACCTGTACGACGGCCTCTACCACGAAACGCTCAACGAGCCGGAAAAGGAGCAGGTGCTGGCGGACATCGTGGAATGGCTAGACGCGCGAATATGAGGCCTGCCGCCTTGGGTTGGGAGCAGGAATGGTCCGATGCTCGCTCCGCTCGCGTCCATGGGTCGTTGACTGATTCGCGCCCGGTGTTGCTCGGACAACGATATGACCGTCCTTGACACGCTACAGGCGCACCGGACCCGGAGCAGAATCCTCTCGCGCCGCTATTCCTCCACCATCAAGTCAAACGTCACCTGCACGGTGGCCGTCACCTCAATCTCGCCGGCCGCGTACGCGTCAGGCTCGGGGGCGGCGTCGGCCTTGGCCATCGCGGCGGCCTGCTCGATGCGGAATTGCGGGCGCGGGAAGCTGAAGTCCTGCTCGCTAATCTGACGGGGCGGCCCCACCTGCGCGCCGAGCGCCTCGGCCAACAGCTGCGCCTTCGCACGCGCCTGCTCAGCGGCCGCACGGAGCGCCTCCTGGCGCACCGCCTCGCGGTCGGCCACGTCGTAGTTGATGCCGTCGAGCCGGTTGGCCCCGCGCTGCACGATGCGCGTGATGAGCGTGGGCAGCTGCTCCAGGTCATCCACCTCAACCACGACCTGCCGGACGGCCTCGAAGCCGCGCTCCTCGTACGAGCGCGTCTGGCGGTTGTACTCGCGGCGCGGCTGCAGGCGGAGCGTCTCCATCCGCATCTTGCGGTCGGGGATGCCAAGCTCGCGGATCGCGTTCATCGCCCGGCTCGCGGCCGCCGCGTTCTCTTCGCGCGCCACCTCGGGATCGTCGTCCTGGGTGACGACGCCAAAGCGGACGGTGGCCTGGTCGGGCTCCACGCGCACCGTCCCCTCACCGCTGATACTGATGGTGCGGGGCGAGGACGCGTCTTGCGCGTGGCCGGCCGTCGGGCCGAGAACGCTACAAGCCAGAAGAACAGCGAATCCGATCACAAACTGTTGCATGGCAGCACCGATGTCTGTTCAGAAGGACCGACAGCATACAAACGCACGACCCGGCCGGTTATTACGTTGCGCGTTGGGCGTTGCGCATACCAACCTCCAACCTTCCAACCTCCAACGCCAAACGCTCACGGATGCAGGCGCCCAAGCGTGCGCGGGAAAGGGATCGTTTCGCGGACGTGGTCGATGCCGCAGAGCCAGGCGACGGTGCGCTCCAGGCCGAGCCCGAACCCGCTGTGGGGCACCGAGCCGAACTTCCGGAGATCGAGGTACCAGTCGAACACCTCGTCCGGCAGCCCGTGCGCGTCGATCTGCCGCTCCAGGTAGTCGAGGTCCGTCGCCCGCTCGCCGCCGCCGATGATCTCGCCGTAGCCCTCCGGCGCCAGCACGTCGACGCCCATCGCGAGGTCCTCGTTCTCCGGGTCGCGCTTCATGTAGAAGGCCTTGATCTTCGCCGGGAAGCGATGCACGATCACCGGCTTGTCGAAGTGCCAGGTGAGCACCGTCTCATCGCTGCCGCCAAAGTCGCTTCCCCACTCGAACGTCTGCGCGGACTCTTTCCAGTCCGGCAGGTTGCGCAGCGCCTCTTCGATCTCGTCGATCCGCTTGTTGATCTCGATCTCGCGCGCGTCGATCTGCCGCTTGCGCCACTTCTTGGCCTGCCCGCGCTCTTTCTGGTTGGCCGCCTTCTCCTGCTGCAGATCTGCCTTCTCCTG
>JAAAPH010000040.1 GCA_009908415.1 Bacteroidota bacterium | reverse complement strand
GGCCACGGGCGGCGTCTGGAAGACGACGAACAACGGCATCACCTTCACGCCCGTCTTCGAAGACCAGGGCACGCATTCGGTCGGCGACATCGCCGTGCACCAGGCCGACACGAGCGTCGTATGGGTGGGCACGGGCGAGCGGGCCAACCGGCAGAGCAACTCGTGGGGCGACGGCGTCTACAAATCAACCGACGGCGGCCGGACGTGGCAGCACATGGGACTGGACGACACGCACCACATCGGCCGGATCGTGATGCATCCCGGCGACCCGGACGTCGTCTACGTCGCGGCCATGGGGCACCTCTGGGGACCCAACGAGGAGCGCGGCCTCTACATGAGCACCGACGGGGGCCAGACGTGGACGCGCACGCTCTCCGTGGATGCGCACACCGGCGTGGTGGACGTGGCCATCGACCCGTCCGACCCCGACGTGATGTACGCGGCCACGTACCAGCGGCAGCGGCGGGCCTTCGGCTTTCATGGCGGCGGCCCGGGCAGCGGTCTCTGGAAGTCGACCGACGGCGGGCGGAGCTGGGCCAAGCTCGGGCCCACGGAGACCGGCGTACCGGACGAGGTGGCGGCGTACGACGGCGAGGGCGAGCCGCCGACCGTGCACGGCGAGAACGGGCTCCCGCTCGGCGACTACGGGCGCATCGGCATCTCCATCTACCCGCGCGACCCGCGCATCGTGTACGTCACCATCGAGCAGGGGTACCGCTACAACGCGTCGACGGCTTACGTGAAGCGCCGGGCCGGCATCTACCGGTCGAAAGACAAGGGCGCGACGTGGGACTATATCAGCGACTGGAACCCGCGCCCGATGTACGCGAGCCAGCCGCAGGTGGACCCGAACGACCCGCACCGCCTCTACATGATGAACACGTTCAGCTGGTGGGACGACGTGGCCCAGGAGCCCGTCGCGCCGCCGCAGTCGCTCCACGGCGACGACCGCTTCGTGTGGGTGAACCCGAGCGACTCGCGCCACGTCATCAAGGCCGATGACGGCGGCCTCGGCATTTCGTACGATCGCGGCCACACGTGGCTCTACGTGTCGTCGCTGCCGCTCAGCCAGTACTACCGGGTGGCCGTCGACAACGCCCGGCCGTTCCGCATCTACGGCGGGCTGCAGGACAACGGCAGCTGGGTGGGCCCGAGCGCGACGTACCGCCGCGAGGGCATCCTGAACGAGGACTGGACGAAGGTCGGCGGCGGCGACGGCTTCACCGTGCTGCCCGACACGACGGAGGCGGACGTCTTCTACGCCGAGTCGCAGTACCTCGGCCTCACGCGCCTGCGCCGCGGCACGCTCGAAGACCGCGACATCCGCCCCGGCGACCCGACGGGCCACATCCGCCCGCGCCGCAACTTCGACCATTTCTTTGAAGACGACCCGGTGGGCGAGCTGGAGAACGCGATGGAGCCGGCCAATTGGGACGGCCCGTACATCATCTCGCCGCACGACCCGAACGTGCTCTACGCCGGCACGCGCCACCTGTGGAAGAGCACAGACCGCGGCACGAGCTGGACGAACCTCGGCGACCTCACGACGGGCGCCGACCGGCGCACCATGACGATCATGGGGCAGGAGATCAACGAGTTCATCCCATCGATCGGCGACGGCGTGCCGTACTACCCGACGCTCTCAGCCATCGCCGAGTCGCCGCGCCAAGAGGGCGTGCTGTACGTGGGCACCGCCGACGGCAACCTGCAGGTCTCGCGCGACGGCGGCAGCACGTGGACGGAAGTCTCCAGCCGGCTCAGCGGCCTGCCCGACAACGCATGGATCAACGGCATCGAGCCCTCGCGGCACGTGGACGGGCGCGTGTACGCCGCCGTCAACAACTACCGCAACGACGACTACGCGAACTACCTCTACCGCTCGGACGACTTCGGCCAGACGTGGACGTCCATCACAGGCGATCTGCCCGCCGAGCGCGTGGTGCGCACGGTGCGCGAGGACCCGCGCCAGTCCGATGTGCTGTGGCTCGGCACCGAGCTTGGCGCGTTCGTGAGCACCGACGGCGGCGCGCACTGGACGGAGATCGGCGGCGCCTTCCCGACGGCCGCGGTGAACGACCTCGTCGTCCACCCCCGTGACAACGATCTCGTGCTGGCCACCCACGGCCGCGGCCTCTGGATCCTGGACAATGTGAACGCCCTCCAGGAAATGACGCCCGCCGTCCGGCAGTCGCCCGCGCATCTCTTCACCATGGAGCCGGCCTTCATGATTCGGTACCAAAGCGTGAAAGCCCACACGGGCGACATGGTCTTCCGCGGCGAGAACCCGCCGGACGGGGCGACGGTCGACTACTGGCTGCGTGATGCCCGTGATTCGAGCGCCGTGCAGCTCACCGTGCACGATGCTAGCGGCAACCTCGTTCGCGAACTGGAGCCGCACTACGCGGCCGGCCTCAACCGCGTCGTGTGGAACCTGCACTACGCCGATTGGACGCTGGAGGACGAAGACGCGTACACGCTGGACGGCCCGCTCGTCCCCCCCGGCACGTACACCGTGCGGCTCACCGTCGACGGCCAGGCCCAGGAGCAAACGGTGGTCGTGCGCGAGGATCCGCGCCTCGACGTGCCCCGCGCCGAGCGCGCGGCGTGGACCGAGATGCTCTTCGCCATCGGCGCGCTGTACGTCGAAGCCGGCAACCTGCAGTACGCGGTGGAGCAGCAGATGGGCGGCGCGGGGGAAGCCAACCCCGCCGAGGCGGCGGACGAAGCTACCCAGGAGGTCCACGAGCAACTCGACGAGCTCACCGGCCGCATCGCGCGCCTCTACAGGGACGTGAGTGACTGGACGGGCGCGCCGACCGCCGATCAGCGCTCGCGGTTCGACTACTACACGGAGATGACCGAGACGCTCGGCGAGCGTGCCGACCAGGTGGTCGAGGCCTCGGAGTAGCCGCCGCCAGCTTGCATCGACGTGCCGTCGGCCTTCAACCAAGCCATCGAGGGGTACACCCTGTTCATGCATCAACGTCATTCGCACCGCCGTCCTCGCCGACTCGCGCCTTGCCGCGCGTGCTGGCTGGTTCTGATGTTCGTATGGACCGGATGGTTCGGCGGCGTTCTCCCCGCCCACGCCGCGGACGACCCCGCCTTCGCCCCCGAGCGGCGCCCGGACCTTCAGGTGCAGGTCGATGGCGTGCTCGATGAAGCCCTGTGGCAGAAC
>JAAAPH010000242.1 GCA_009908415.1 Bacteroidota bacterium | reverse complement strand
GGATGGAGACTCATCCCCACTAAAACGGCAACAATCAGCGCGATGCGCATGCGACGCGATGTGCAATATCCCCAAGCAGCGTACGGCCACTAGGCCGCAGATGCGCCGCGCATCGTAACAACCGCTGCTGAGCGGCGGCCTCATGCCTCAACGGCTCTGCTCCCCTCCTTCTCGCGAACGAGGCCGATACGGGTCCTGCGTGGACTCCGCCACGCTCCGTGAATGTCGAGTGGCAGTGCCTGCACACTAAAGCCTGCGTTGCCCGCTCCCCGCCTCGCTATCGTGAGAGGTACAGGTCTTTCATCTCATACGGGCGCTGGAAGTGCTCGTCACTCAGCGCGTCGACGAAGGCGATGGCTTCGCCGGTCGACTTCATTTCCGGGCCGAGCTCTTTCGGCACCTCAGGGAACTTGTCCCACGAGAAGACGGGCTCCTTCAGCGCGTAGCCTTCGAGCGTCGACTCCAGCAGGCCCTGCTCGCGGAACGTCGCGATCTTCTCGCCGAGCATCACCTTCGTGGCGATGGCAGCCACCGGGATGCCTTTCGCTTTCGCGATGAAGGGCACGGTCCGTGAGGCGCGCGGGTTGGCCTCGATCACGTACACCACGTCGTCTTTCACGACGAACTGCACGTTGAGGAGCCCCTTCACATCGAGCGCCTGCGCAATCTCAGCCACATACTTCCGGACCGACGCTTCGGCCGTCTCGGACAGGCTGTAGGGCGGCAGCACGGCCGTGGAATCGCCCGAGTGGACGCCCGCCGGCTCGATGTGCTGCATGATGCCCGCAATCCACGTCTCGTCGCCGTCACTCACGCTGTCCACGTCGAGCTCGATGGCGTCCTCGAGGAAGCGGTCGAGCAGAATCTGGTTGCCCGGGAAGATCTCGAGGATGTTGCGCACGTACTCGGCCACCTCATCGCGGTTGATGGCGATGCGCATCCCCTGCCCGCCCAGCACGTAGCTCGGTCGGATCAGGATCGGGTAGCCAATCCCATCGGCGGTGGCGACGGCTTCTTCGACCGTCGTGGCCATGCCGTACGGCGGGAACGGAATCTCTAGCTGCTTGAGCACTTCGGAGAACTTGCCCCGGCTCTCGGCGAGGTCCATCATCTCGTACCGCGTGCCGAGGATGGGGATGTCGTTCTTGTCGAAGCGCTCGGCCAGCTTGAGGGCCGTCTGTCCGCCGAGTTGCACAATCACGCCCTCGGGCTGCTCGTGATCGATCACGTCCAGCACACGTTCCCAGAAGACGGGCTCGAAGTAGAGCTTGTCGGCCACGTCGAAGTCGGTCGACACCGTTTCCGGGTTGCAGTTGAGCATGAGCGCTTCGTAGCCCAACTCGCGGGACGCCTTCACACCGTGGACGCACGAGTAGTCGAACTCGATGCCTTGCCCGATGCGGTTCGGCCCGCTGCCGAGGATGAGCACCTTCTCGTTGTCGGTCGAGTCGCTTTCGTTGACCGACTCGTAGCTGGAGTAGAAGTAGGGCGTCTGCGCCGGAAACTCACCCGCGCAGGTATCGACGAGCTGGTACGTCGGTGTCACCCCGAGCTGCTTGCGGTAGGCGCGTACGGCGTCGTCGGTGGCCTCATCCTGGACGAGGTAGGCAATCTGTTCGTCGGAGAAGCCGAACTGCTTGATGCGCTTCATCTGGCGCGCGTCGATCTGATCGAGCATGCACTCGCGGATCTCATTCTCGACGGCGACGAGATCGCGGATCTGATAGAGGAACCAGGGATCGACCTGGGTCACGTCTTGCACCTCTTCGATGGACGCGCCGTGCCGGAACGCGTGGCGGATGTGCAGGAAGTTGTCCCAGTACTGCTTCTGCAGCCGCTCGCGCACCGTATCGCGGTCGGCATCTTCGCGGTCGGCGCCGAGGCCGGCGTAGCCAATCTCTAGGCTCTGCCAGGCCTTCTGCAAGCTCTCGGGGAAGGTGCGGCCGATGGACATCACCTCGCCAACGGCCTTCATCTGCGTCGTCAGCTCTTCGTCGACGCCTTCGAACTTCTCGAAATTCCAGCGCGGAATCTTGGTCACCACGTAATCGAGCGACGGCTCGAAGCACGCACTCGTGTCGCCCGTCACCTCGTTCGGCAGCTCGTCGAGCGTATAGCCGACGGCCAGCTTAGTGGCCACCTTGGCGATCGGGTAACCCGTGGCTTTGGAGGCGAGTGCCGAGGAACGGCTCACGCGCGGGTTGATCTCGATGACGATCATCCGCCCGGTGCCCGGCTCGAAGGCAAACTGGATGTTGCACCCGCCGGCAAACGTGCCGATCGAGTTCATGGCCCGAATGGCCGCGTCGCGCATGCGCTGGAACTGCTTGTCCGTCAGCGTTTGCTGCGGGGCGACGGTAATCGAGTCGCCCGTGTGCACGCCCATCGGATTGATGTTCTCGACCGAGCAGACGATGATGACGTTGTCGTTCGGGTCGCGGAGCAGCTCCAGCTCGTACTCCTTCCAGCCGAAGAGGCACTCCTCGATGAGCACCTGGTGGACCGGGCTCATCTCCAGCCCGCGCGTCACCTTGGCCTCAAACTCGTCGGCCGTCCACACGATGCCGCCGCCCGACCCGCCCAGCGTGTACGACGGGCGGATCACGACGGGGATCCCGCCGAGCTCCTGCGTGATTTCTTTCGCTTCCAGCAGACTCTTTGCCGTGCGGCTCCGCGCCTGGTCGATGCCGATGTCTTCCATCAGGTCGCGGAAGCGCTGGCGGTCCTCCGTCATCTGCACGGCGTCGATGTCCACGCCGATGACTTCGATGCCGTGCTCTTCCCAGAACCCCTCTTCCTTCAGGTCCTGCGCGAGGTTGAGGCCGGTCTGGCCGCCCATCGTGGGCAGCACGGCGTCGGGCTGTTCCTCTAGCGCGATCTGCTTGATGGACGCCGGCGTGAGCTGGCGCAGATACACCTTGTCGGCCATCATCGGATCGGTCATGATGGTGGCCGGATTCGAGTTGACGAGCGCGACGCGGTAGCCCTCGTCCATGAGCGCGCGGGCGGCCTGACTGCCGCTGTAGTCGAACTCACACGCCTGCCCGATAACGATCGGGCCGGAGCCGATGAGAAGAATCGATTCGATGTCGGTACGCTTGGGCATTGCAGATTTTCGATTGGCGATTTACGATTTCAGAATTTGTGCTTCAGGTATTGCCACGTTCGCGCTGGGTAG
>JAAAPH010000398.1 GCA_009908415.1 Bacteroidota bacterium | reverse complement strand
GACGGCATCCATCAAGGCGCGCACGCGCTCCACGGCGGCACCCAGATCCGGGCGGGGCACGTGGGTCGCCTTCAGCGGCACCTCGCGATAGGTATTCCGCTGCTCGAAGAAGTGGAAGAGGTCCTCGGTGCGCAGCCCCAACGCATCCAGCCGATCGAGGCGTGCGTCACCGGCCCTGTAGCGCTGCTCCACGAACGCGTCCCACGCGGCGCGGCGCAGGGCCCTCGCCTCGCGCGGCTCCACCTCGGTGAAGTCGGGCGACAGCCCGGCCTCGACGGGCCGCTCGCGCAGCAGCCGCCCACAAAACGCGTGCACGGTGCCGATGAAGCAGCGGTCGACCCGGTCGCAGGCGGCGGCCAGTCGCTCGGCCTCCTCGCCCGTGGTGGTCTGCGCCGCGTCCCGCATCCGCTGCTGGAACCGCTCGCGCATCTCACCGGCCGCCTTCCGCGTGAACGTGATGGCGGCCAGGTGCTCCACGGGCGTGCCCGCCCGCACGGTGCTTACCATCCGCTCCACGAGGGCGTACGTCTTCCCCGCCCCGGCCCCGGCCAGCACGAGCTGATTCTCGTCGAGGGCCGTTCGGATCCGGTCGCGTTGGTCCTGGTCGCGCAGCGTCACGGTGGAGTTGGCTACTGGTACGTGTAGACGGTTAAACGCGTGGGCAGTCGTTCGGAGATGGGTGTGGGTGTTTGGGGGTGTGGGAGCGGGGTAAGAGCACGCCAGATCTGCTGGGAGCAACGCTGGTTTTGTAATTTTCCCCATACCCCCACACGCACATACCCCCTCTCGCCCGGCATCAGAACCGCACCTGGAGCCCGTTGCGCAGTTCAAGATCCAGGTCCTCCACGTTGTCCGGCGGGCGGCTGTCGTAGTACAGGTTGAGCGTGGTGCTGAACGTGAGGTGGCGCGTGATGGCGACGGCAAGCGAGGCGTCGTGCAACACCCGGATGTCGCCGAACGCGTCGAGGCGGGGCTGGACGTACACCGTGCTGACGAACGACGTCTCGTCGCTCAGCCGGATGCGCACGTTCAGGTAGTTGCTCCACCGCGCGATCGACTGCCGCGCCGGGTGGCCGATGACCTCCGTTGCATTCAGGTTTTCGTGTTCAAACATCATCGTGGTGCCCTGAAACACGCCAATCCGGTCGGTCTCAACATACCGAAACCGCACGCCGCCGCCCACGAGCACCCGAAGCTGCAACAGCTTAAAGCCGTCCTGCTGGAGCTGTGTGAACGATTCGCCAATGAGCCACGGCGTCAGCTCGTAATTGTATCGCAGGTGACTGAACGCGCGATTCTTGAACGTCGCGTTGCCTTCCTCGCCGTACCGCAGCTGCCCGGCAAGAAACGTGTAGTGCCGATCGCGGCGATAGTCGAAGCGCGTGCTCAGCCCAATCTCGAACAGGTCGGAGTTGCCCGACTCGATAAGAAAATCACCGCCCAGGGTCGTCGCAAACCCGTCGACGTCAAAGGCCCGCATCTTTTCGGTGTTGATTTGAGCGGCCGTCGGAGACGCGCCCGTGCTCGCCATCACGATCATGGCGAGGGCAGCCAAGTACATTCGCATGAGGAAAGGGGTGGATTCGGAAGGGGTGAGAAGCTGTTTGGCGGACTGTCTGAGGCCTGCGACTTCGTGGATCTCGCGCAAAACGGCTTCTGCACTCGCCCGGTAGCACCGCTACAGGGCTCGTTTGAGCGCCGTTTTGCTGCGTCGCCCACTGTGTCTCGGCTTCTCATCCATCCACCATACAGCTTCTGAAGGAATGACTTACCGGGCACGGGGCCAGGAAGCCTGCCGACGCCATGGGCCCTGCTCCTCAATCGCTCTGCATCCAGCGGGCTAGGGCGTCGCAGATGGCCTCATCGGCGGTCGCATCAACGAGCTCATCGGTATCGCGGGCGGTCTTGGATTCGTCGGCACAGATGCGCCGGTAGTCGCAAAACGTGCAGGCGCCACGGCGCTTGTGTACGTGTGGAAACGCGCCCTGTGCCGCCAGGTCGAGCAGCGGCTCCAGCTGCGCACCCAGCGCGTCCCGCGGCGGCGGCGACGCGGCCAGACGCTGACCGTAGGCGCGCCCGTTGGCAAAGAAGTAGCCGGAGCGTGCC
Source organism: Bacteroidota bacterium (assembly GCA_009908415.1). Classification (GTDB taxonomy): domain Bacteria; phylum Bacteroidota; class Rhodothermia; order Rhodothermales; family Salinibacteraceae; genus JAAAPH01. Next base: position 1,078 of record JAAAPH010000398.1, on the reverse strand, counting down.
ACCGTGCCGGCCGCGTCGTCGGTGCCCAGCATCTCCTCGAAGGCGTAGGCGTAGAGGGCCCACTGCAGCCGCTGCCCGGCTGCCCCGAGATCCTGCTCGTCGTACCCATACATCGACCCCGTCTTGTAGTCCCATATGGCATAGTCGCCGTTCGGCAGGCGGTCGATGCGGTCGATGCGCCCTTTGAGCCGGAGCTGCACCGCGTTGGTCAGGGTCACGGTGATGGGCGACGGGCGGTGCGGACGGACGGGCACGCCCTGCCCGAAACTGACTTCGAACGCGACCGGTTCGGCGTCCGATCGTCGCGCCTCGGCAGCCAGGAAGACACGCGCGGCGCGTTCGAGCCGCCGCCGATCGGCCTGGAACGCGGCTTCGTGCTGCACGGGCGTCTGGGCGCGGTACGCCTCGATGTGGTGCTCTAGCAGTGCCATGAGGGTTTCTTCATGGGCCGCCTGCGACGTGACGTCGCCATCGAGGCGTTCCATGAACGTCTGGTAGAGGTCATGAAGCAGCTGGCCGAACTGGAGCGGGTCCAGCCAGCGCGTCGGGTCCTCTTCCGGCGTCTGCGGCGGCTCCACCTCCAGCACGTGCTTCAGAAAGTAGCGAAACGGGCAGGCGGCCAGCGTTTCGAGCCGCGAGGCGGATACAGACGTCGCCCCATCGCCCAGCGCATGGTTCGGGGCGGGCCGGCCGGTCAGGCCATCGAATCGCGTCAGCGGATCGGCCGCGCGGCGCGCCTGCGCGTGCTGCCCCTGCACGAGCCATGGGGCCTCGGCCTGCACGGCCGCCTCGAAGTCGTCGGCGTGGCGCGCGGCAAGGAGCCGCTCCGTCGCGTCCAGCGGCACGTCCTTCGGCCCCGGCACCAGGCCGAACGTGGGCACCGGAGCCGCCTCCGCGGCGTCCTCGCGGTATCCGAGCTGACGAGCGGCCCGTTGAAAGCGGGGTGCGGGAAAGACCGGCGCACCCTCCGTGAGGCTGTAGGTTCGAGCGGACAGGGTGACCGTATCGGAGACCGCCCCCAGTACGCGCGCCAGGTGCCATTCGGCGTCACCGCTCCGCTCAACCCGCGGGGTCATGA
>JAAAPH010000060.1 GCA_009908415.1 Bacteroidota bacterium | reverse complement strand
CCATGGGCCTTGAGCGAGCTGTGCGGAGTGAAGCACGTCCTGCACGTACTCGCGCCCCACGTCGGAGATGGCGGGCTGGGCGAGTGGGATGGCATCCGCATCCCCCGTCGGAGAAGGCGACGCTTCATCCATTGCTCGGGGCGCGTTTGGTTGCGACATGGCCGGAAGCGGTTCTACAGAAAGCAAAGGTTAACAAACTATAAAAAGCGTCCCAAAGTCGCAGCCCGAGAAGCTATAGGAGTACGCTCTTTGGTCCAAAAGATAAAGTGGGGCAGCGTGCAATTGTTATCCTCCTACCGATGCATTCGTCAGGGCGAGGCGTATGAGACGGCACCGTGTGATTTTGAATAAAAATGGGCCGCATGGCGCCCATAGCTTCCATTCGAAGCGTTGGTGCTTATCATGGACGTCGGTCGGGATCATTCGTGACGCCACAAGATTCCCGCCGACCGCAGTAGGAGGCGTGTTTTTTGCAGCAGAGACGCCGCCGGACAGACACTGAATAGTCTACACTTCACCTCCAGAAGCATAACACAATCCTATGAATATTGCAGTCGTCGGAACAGGGTACGTCGGGCTGGTCTCTGGGACCTGCTTTGCCGAGATGGGCAACGACGTCACCTGTGTCGATATCGATGAAGACAAAGTTGAAACGCTCCGAAGCGGCACGCTGCCCATTTTTGAGCCGGACCTGGAGCGCTACTTCGAACGCAACCAGAAGGAAGACCGGCTCCACTTCACGACGGACCTGGCCGGTGCGGTCGCTGACGCGGAAGTCATCTTCATGGCGCTCCCGACGCCGCCGGGCGACGACGGGTCGGCCGATCTCTCGTACGTCCTCCAGGCCGCCGGCGACGTCGCCGACCTGCTGGCCGCCGAGGGCGATGAGCGGCGCTACCGCATTGTCGTGAACAAAAGTACGGTGCCCGTCGGCACGGCGGACCGCGTGCAGCAGGTCATGGCCGACCGTGGGCTGCAGCCCGAAAACGACGTCGACGTGGTGTCCAACCCCGAGTTCTTGCGCGAAGGCGCCGCCGTCGAGGACTTCATGAAGCCGGACCGCGTCGTGATCGGCACGTCGAGCGACAAGGCGGCCGAGAAGATGCGCCGCCTCTACGAGCCGTTCGTGCGGCAGGGCAATCCCATCATCGTGGTCGACGAGCGGTCGTCGGAGATGATCAAATATGCGGCCAACTCGCTGCTCGCCACCCGCATCTCGTTCATGAATGAGATCGCCAACCTGTGCGAGCGTGTCGGCGCGAACGTGGACAAGGTGCGTCTCGGCATCGGGCGCGACCACCGCATCGGCAAGCACTTCCTGTACGCCGGCATCGGCTTCGGCGGCAGCTGCTTCCCGAAGGACGTGCAGGCGCTCGCCCGTACCGGCAAGCAGAACAACTACGAGTTCCAGATCCTGGAGTCGGTGCTCGACGTCAACGACGCGCAGCGCCGGATGATGGTCGACCGCATCAGCGACCGCTTCGACGGCGACCTCGACGGCAAGACCGTCGCCATCTGGGGCCTCGCCTTCAAGCCCAACACGGACGACATCCGCGAGGCGCCCGCGCACATCATCATCCGCGAACTGCTCGACCGCGGCGCCACGGTGCAGGCCTTCGATCCGGAGGCCGTCGAGACGACGCGCGCGGTGTTCGGCGACGCCATCACCTATGCCGACAGCATGTACAGCGCGCTGGACGGCGCCGACGTGCTCCTCATCTGCACGGAGTGGCACGAGTTCCGCCGCCCCGACTTCCAGAAAGTCCACGGCGCGCTCACCGCGCCCATCATCTTCGACGGGCGCAACCTGTACGACCTGGAGCGTATGGCCGAGATGGGCTTCGAGTACCGCAGCGTCGGGCGTCCGTACCACCCCCCTGAGCAAAATCCGGAGGCCGTCGAGGCCGCCATCACTGAAAACGGAGTAGCATAAACTATGGATCGACGACCCCGCACGCTGATCACGGGCGGTGCTGGCTTTCTCGGCTCGCACCTCTGTGATCGGTTTATTGCAGAGGGCCACCAGGTCATCTGCATGGACAACCTCATTACCGGCGACACCCAGAATGTCGAGCACCTGTTCGAGCATGGGCAAGAGCGGTTTCGCTTCGTCAAGTACGACGTGACCGACTACATCCACGTCAACGGCGATCTCGACTACGTGCTGCACTTTGCGAGCCCGGCCTCGCCGGACGACTACCTGCGCCTGCCGATCCAGACGCTGAAGGTCGGCGCGCTTGGGACGCACAAGGCGCTCGGTTTGGCGAAGGCGAAAGGCGCCCGGTTCCTGCTCGCCTCGACGAGCGAGGTGTACGGCGACCCGCAGATCCATCCGCAGCCCGAGGACTACTGGGGGAACGTGAACCCGGTCGGGCAACGCGGCGTCTACGATGAGGCCAAGCGCTTCGCCGAAGCGATCACGATGGCGTATCATCGCTACCATGGCGTGGAGACGCGGATTGTGCGCATCTTCAACACGTACGGACCGCGCATGCGGATTGGCGACGGGCGGGCGCTGCCGACGTTCATGGAGCAGGCGCTTCGCGGCGAGCCGCTTACCGTCTACGGCGACGGCAGCCAGACGCGCTCGTTCTGCTACGTGGACGACCTCATCGACGGCATCTACCGCCTGCTGATGAGCGACGAGCCGATGCCCGTGAACATTGGCAACCCTGACGAGATTACCATCAAAGAATTTGCGGAAGAGATTATCGCACTGACCGGGTCGCCGAGCGATATTACCTACGAACCGCTGCCGAAGGACGACCCGCAGGTGCGCCAGCCCGATAACACGCGGGCACGCGAGATTCTCGGCTGGACACCGAAGGTCGACCGCAGCGAGGGGCTCCAGCGCACGCTCGACTACTTCCGCGACAAACTCGACCTGACCCCGACGGATGCCGCAGCGGAACTCTCCTAGGTGGGCGCCGAAGAGTGATCCTCGGGCGGTTGACGGCTTATTGATTACAGGTGCCATGATCGGCATCCCGTTTGTCCATCGGGGCTAACGCACCTGCTCGACCTTAACCTACTAACACGGACAATTCTCTCGCCTCAATGACCGAACCTTCAGAACACTCTCGTCACCTCAAGCGCCTCGAATCGGAGGCGATTCACTTGATGCGTGAGACCGAGGCCCAGTTTGAGCGGCCTGTGCTCATGTTCTCGGGCGGCAAGGACTCGCTCGTCATG
>JAAAPH010000174.1 GCA_009908415.1 Bacteroidota bacterium | reverse complement strand
ACTGCTGCGGATAGGGTGGTCGTGTTCGTGGCATGGTGAGCTTCTGGGGTTGGGGACGGATTCAAGTGAAGAAACGTCCACCAAACCGGGTCAGCTCCACGTTGACCGGCTGGGCCACGCTATTCCGAGGCACCAACACGCCGATAAGGAGGGCTACGAATAGGGCGTGACGTCGATATGTTTGAACGGGTGTCATCGCGTTCTCCGTGGTGTAGTGGAAGAGAAAAACGAGGGCTTCCCCAGAAGCGGAAAGCCAGACACCACGGAACACCTGCCGCCACGACACGGTGTACGGCACAAGCTGGCGAAGGCCACCTGCACGTGATCGTGCGACAGGTCTTTGCCGTGGCTCGGTCCGGGCGAACGCTTTGTTCTTTGGTCGGAGCAGCGCTCGTCCGGGCTTTTCTGTAATGTTTGTCTTTTCTACAAACTGGTCACCTCATTCTGTGCGCTGGGCTTCTTGGGCGGGGAAGACCGGCTCGACCTCCAGCGTCTCCACGTCGAGCAGATAGAGCCGATGGGACCCACCCGGCAGTTCCCGGCTGAACATGATGGTTTTTCCCTCCGGATGCCACTCCGGACGCTCCGCACTCCCGGGCCCCTGCGTTACTCGGCGAATGCCGGTGCCATCAGCGTGCATGAGAAACACCTCGGCGCTACCGTCCTCGGCGCGGTGCACGAAGGCGATCTGCGTGCCGTCCGGCGAGACCGACGGATAGCCAATGATCCCGGAGTTCGGCAGGTCGGTGAGCTTCTCGGTGCCCGAGCCACTGTCGCGCGCCCGGTAGATTTGCTTGCGGCGGCTCGCGTCTTCAACGCGCTGGTCCCAATTCACGTACACGACGTGTTCCCCATCCGGAAACCAGCTTCCCATCACGCCATAGGATATGATTATTCGCGCTTCCGATCCATCGGGCTTCATGATTGAGATGCCGCGGGGTTCGCCGGCTACGACGGTATACAATAGCCGATCCCCATTCGGGCTCCACTCGGGGGTCACGGTCTCCTCCAGATCGGGGTTGGGCGAGTTCGGGCCGGTAAGCGGCGTCAGTTGTTCTCCGTCCACGCTCACTCTGTACAGATACGCGTCACTGATCCGCGTGGAGAAGGCGAGCCATTGACCGTCGGGGCTCCAATCCGGCGCGACGGCCGGCCCCAGGAGCACGGGGCGCCGCGTGCCCGCCTCCAGATCCGCGACCCAGAGTTGATTGACGGCGAGCCCGGGTCCTCCAGCGGTCGTGTCGGGAATCGGTCCGTTGTGCTCGAAGACGATGCGGCGCCCCTCCGGCCCCCAGCCTGCGCGATCGGCGTCGAAGGCCTCGCTCTCGGGGATGTCGGTGTCCCACGGCGGGTTGTCTTCCCCGATCAACGAGCAGGCCGCCGCGGTGAGCACGACAGACCCGACGAAGAAAACGATCAGAGACCGTCTGGCCGGGCGAGTCAGGACGTGCAATAGATGCGGCATATTACGTCGTTGCGTGCGATCTTGCCGAGATGCGGACAGAGGCACGGGGCGCGTATTCCGCGTAGCGCGCGACGCACTCTGCGCTGCTCATACGTTAGTAACATTTTAATATGCACTCTTCCTAATACGATATCAAGTTGACCCGCGTTATGTCGGTGTTATTTATTGCGGAGTGATCGGCGCTCGCACGATTCTCACCTCACTCCAACCCGTACATCCGGCGCGCATTCTCCGTCGTGATCCGCTCGACCTCGGCGATGGGGAGGTCCTTGACGCGCGCCAGCGTCTCCGCCACGTGCCGCACGTAGGCCGGCTCGTTGCGGGTGCCGCGGTTCGGCTCGGGCGCGAGGTACGGCGCGTCGGTTTCCACGACGATCTGCTCCATCGGAATGGCCCGCACGTGCTCGTCCACGTCGCTGTTTTTGAACGTGAGGATGCCGCCGAGGCCTACCATAAACCCCAGCGCACGGGCCTGTGCAGCTACTTCAGGCGGATCGACAAAGCAGTGCAGGATGCCGCGCAGCCGCTCCGGGTGCGCGGTGGCCTGCTTCTCCACTTCCAGGATGCGGAGCACGTCATCGGTCGCCTCGCGGTTGTGGATGATGAGCGGCAGGTTCGTCTCGATGGCCAATCGGATGTGGCGGCGGAAGAATGTTTGCTGTTTCTCGTCGAAGGAGCGGTCCCAGTAATAATCGAGCCCGCTCTCGCCGACGGCCACGACGTGCGGGTCGTCGCACCACGCCCGGACGGCCTCAAAATCGGCCGCTGTGGCGTCGTCGGTTTCGGAGGGATGCAGCGCCGCCATCGCATACAACCCCTCATATTGCTCACAAAGCGCCACAGCCTGTTCAATGGACGGGACATCAATCGCCGGCATGACGATGGTTTCGACCCCGGCATCGCGCGCCCGTTGCAGCATCGCGTCGCGATCGTCGTCGAAGCGGTCGAGGTAGATGTGCGCGTGCGTATCGACAAGCATGAGGAGCAACCCGTGATTGATCGGAGCGATTTTGCGAGCGATGTACTCCCGGCCGTCGCCGGTGTTTGTGAAGAACGCGTGGCTGACATTTCCACTGTCCAGTCGTTACATTGCCCCTGGCGGCCCCGTTGCTCCGCGGCCCCCGCCGAGGTCACGCGGTGCCGCTCATCCCGTGCCGTGTAGATTCTCTTCGATTCTGCTCACTGACCCGTTGGATGCTATGGTTGCCCGTACGCATCTCGTCCCATTGACGCTGTGCCTGGCCATGCTGGTCGGGGTTGGAGTGGCACCGGTGCAGGCGCAAGATGAAGCGTCCGCGATTCGCGTGCGCCTGTTCGATGACGATCGCGCCGATCAGGTCACACTGAGCGCGGTGAAGGGTACGCTCCGCCTCACCACCGGCGCTGACGCCAACACGCTGGCCCGGCTCGACGCCGGCGAGCAGGCGACGCTCGGCACGCGCAGTGGCGAGGTGTACGTGCGCCTGGGCCAAGGCGGCCTCTACGCCAAAGCGCTCCACGTACAGCCCACCTCGGAAACCGCGCGCTGGTCGATCGCTCCCCAGGACGGCCGTCCGCGCACGTACGCCGGCTCGCTCGCCGTCCGCGCCGACTCAGCCCGCCCCGACATTCTCCAGCTCGTGAACGCCGTGCCGCTCGAAGACTACGTGGCGAGCGTGGTCGCCAGCGAATACACGCTCGACGACACGGAGGGCATGAAGGCGATGGCCGTCGTGGCGCGCACGTACGCGCTCCGCGCC
>JAAAPH010000088.1 GCA_009908415.1 Bacteroidota bacterium | reverse complement strand
GCTAACCCGATGGCCGGCAGGATGGCGACGGGTGCGCGGAGCTGATAGAACGCCCGCTCGGTGCCCGCCCACAGGTGGTACAGCCCGCTGCCGAAGAACAGGCTCAGGAATACAACCAACGGGAGCAGCGCCCAGGCGGAGGGCGAGGTGGGGGGCGCATCCGTGCGGGCGGGGGAAGAAGCCGGTACGGGGGAGGGATCAGGCAAGAGGGCGTGGGGCAGAAACGGGGAAGGTTAGCCGCCGATCGTGATCATCGGACGGTTGTCCATCTTGGCCAGGTTGTACATGCCGGCGTGCCGGGCGTGTTTGTCGCCCACCGCGCGGCTGATGACGGCCCGGAGGTCCTCGTCGGAGGCGCCCGCGCGCATCGCATCGCGCAGGCTGATCTCGGCGCTTCCGAACAGGCATACCTTGATGTTGCCGTCGGCCGTGATGCGAAGGCGGTTGCACCCCTCGCAGAAGTGTTCGGTCATCGACGTGATAAAGCCGACCCGTCCCTCGTGGCCGGGCACCTGGTAGGTTTTCGAGGTGTCGTGCGGGCCGTCTTGTTTGCGGACGAGCGGAAACCGCTCGCGGATGCGCTCCAGCATCTCGGCGTAGGGGACGAGCGTGTCGTCGTCCCACCGGTTGCCGTCGAACGGCATGAACTCGATGAAGCGTACCTCCACGGGCTTGTCCTCGGTCCACGCCACGAAGTCGCCCAGCTCGTCGTCGTTCGTGCCGCGCATCACGACGCAGTTGATCTTGAGCGGGTCGTAGCCGCGGTCGATGGCGCGGTCGATAGCCCGCAGCACGAGGTCGAAGCCCTGGCGCCGCGAGATGGCCTCGAAGCGGTCGGCACGGAGCGTATCGAGGCTGATGTTGAGCAGGTTGACGCCCGCGGCGTGGAGCGCGTCGAGCTTCTTCGGGAGGAGGAGGCCGTTCGTGGTGAGGGCCAGCGTCTCGACGCCGTCCATCGCGCCGATCGCGGCGGCGATGTCCTCAATGCCGGGCCGCAGCAGCGGCTCGCCGCCCGTCAGCCGGATCTTGCTGACGCCCTCGTCGACGAACAGGCGCGCGAGCCGGAGGATCTCGTCGTCGGTGAGGAGCTGGCCGTCGGGCGTCCAGTCGAGCCCGTCCTCGGGCATGCAGTACTGGCAGCGCAGGTTGCAGTGCTCGACGAGCGAGAGGCGCAGGTACGTATGTTGCCGCCCGAAGCCGTCGGAGAGCGTGGCCGCCTCGCCCTGCTCCGGGTCGTAGTCGAGGCCGAAGTCGTCCGGCACGTCCGACGGATCGCGGTCCGGCGCGCCGGTCGCCGAGGGCACGTCGCTGCCAGAGAGGACCTTCAGCTCGTGGATCATGTCAGGCATGGCGAGGAGCAGCGCGAGTAAAAGGAGACGGATACATTGTAACTTAACGCCCCGCAGCGAATGTTTCACGTGGGGTGGGCCTCTTCCCCACGGCGATCGCATCAAAGGGGGACCGGTTGCCTGCCCCAATCCAATTCCGCCATCCCGGATCCCACACGAGCCGCATGCGAGGGCCCGGAGGTCGTGCCCGCGGAAATGACTTGATAAGAATCGGCCTGTCGCTTTGCAGGCAGATCAGTGATTGGAGGCTTAACACGATGCTGTACGGCGTAAACGCCGTCGCGCGCTACGGCCGAGACGCCAGCGCAAACGGTGGCGGAAGGCGCCGAGGCAGTCGACCGGCCCGTGGTGCTCAACGTCCACTTACTCCAGCCCCGTCGTGGCATCCCTCATGCCCGCAGTGACCTGTGTAGCTCATTTCGTTGCGCTTGCGGTCCGGTTCAAGTAGGTTGCGAGCGCGGATGCGATTGGCGGGGACAACGCACCGTCACGGCCTGCTCGCGTCGCCTCAGTTGCCACATCCACCGAACGCCTGCGCTGCCATGTCGCTCGATCGGTTGCTTCTCGTCGTCGTTCTGGGCTTCGCCGCGGCCTGCGGTGGGGCGCCCGCCGTGGAGGTAAGCGGCGAGCTCAAACGGTGGCACCCTGTCACGCTCTCGTTCAACGGGCCGCAGGCCAGCGAAACCGGCACGCCCAATCCCTTCCGCGACTACCGCCTGTCGGTCACGTTCACGCATCCGGCCTCGGGCACGGAGGTGACCGTCCCGGGCTACTTCGCGGCCGACGGCAACGCGGCCGAGACGAGCGCGGCGAGCGGGACGACGTGGCGCGCCCACTTCACGCCCAATGAGACGGGCACGTGGCAGTACGCGGCCTCCTTCCGGTCAGGTACGGACGTGGCGCTCACCCTGGAACCGGAAGCCGGATCGTCGGCCGCCTTCGACGGCGCCACCGGCACGTTTGAGATCGGTGCGTCCGACAAGTCGGGACGCGATCACCGCGGGAAGGGCGTGCTGCGCTACGTGGGCGCGCGCTACCTGCAGTTCGACGACGGGACGTACTTCGTCAAGGGTGGCGCGGACAGCCCCGAGAACCTGCTGGCCTACGCCGACTTCGACAGCACGTACTCGCTCGCGGCGGCGGGGCAGCAGCGCGCGGGCGAAGCGCCCACGTCGCCGCTCCATCACTACGCGCCGCACGTGGCCGACTGGAACGACGGCGATCCGACGTGGCAGGACGGCAAGGGCAAAGGCCTCATCGGCGCGCTGAACTACCTGGCCAGCGAGGGTGCGAACGCGTTCTCGTTCCTGACGATGAACGTCGAGGGCGACGGCAAGGACGTCTGGCCCTGGGTCGCGCCGGACGTGCGGGACCGCTACGACGTCTCGAAGCTTGCCCAGTGGGAAATCGTGTTCTCCCACGCGGACTCCTTGGGGCTCTTCCTCCACTTCAAGACGCAAGAGACGGAGAACGATCTGCTTCTCGACGGTGGCGACCTCGGCCCCGAGCGGCGGCTGTACTACCGCGAGCTCGTCGCCCGCTTTGCCCATCACCACGCGCTCAACTGGAACCTGGGTGAGGAGAACGACATCTGGGACGAGCTGGACGATCCCGACCAGACCCGTATCAAAGCCTACATCGAATACATCCACGACCTCGACCCGTACGATCACCCGGTCGTCATCCACACGTATCCCGGGCAGCACGAGGAGGTCTACGGGCCGCTGCTTGGCGACGCGTCGGAGCTGGACGGCGTGTCGATTCAGACGAACTTCGACAACGTGCACGCAGCGACACGGGAATGGGTACAGGCCTCGGCCGAGAGCGGCAGGCCGTGGGTCGTGGCCAACGACGAGCAGGGCCT
>JAAAPH010000147.1 GCA_009908415.1 Bacteroidota bacterium | reverse complement strand
TCATCTTCCTGCTCGTGTTCGTGCTCACCGACGGCCACCACGTGGTGCTGCGCGCGCTGGAGCAGTCGTTCGTCGTCGTGCCCCTTGGGGGCGCCACGCTGCAGGCAAGCGGACCGCTGCTGCTCGACTGGACGGCCGACTTCTTTACGCTGGCCCTCCGCCTCGCCGCGCCATTCATGATCACCATCTTCCTGATCGACGCCACGCTCGGCGTCTTCGCGCGCATCGTCCCGCAGGCCGACCTGTTCTCACTCAGCCTTCCGCTCAAGCTCTCGCTCGGCCTGGCCGTGGCCTACTTCTACATGCAGAACCTCTTTCCCATCATTCCGGACATGGTTGCCCGCATGAGCGACGACCTCCTCCAGCTCATCGACGCCCTGGCGCCCTAATTTGAGTCCGGGGGTTGGGGGTGTGGGCGTTTAGGCGTCCTGCTCTCATACCCCCATACTCCCATCCGCCCCCATCTTCCCCCTTCATGCCCGATAAAGACGACAAGGTCTTTGATCCCACCCCCGCGCGCATCGAGAAGGCGCGGGAGGAAGGGAACGTCTTTCGGTCGACCGAGGCCATCTCGGTGGGGCTGCTGGTGACCGCCGCGGTGCTCCTGTTCATGGGTATGCCGGTCATGTTCAACGCGCTGCGCAGCCTGATGGCGGACCTCTACCAGAACGCGACGCAGACGCAGATCACGATTGGCTCCGTCGTGCCGATCCTGATGACCGCCGGTTACCGCGTCGGCATCGTGCTGTTGCCGTTTATGGCCATCCTCACGCTCATGAGCATCGCACTCAGCGTCGCGCAGACCGGGTGGAATGTGACGCTCAAGCCGCTGCAGCCAAAGTGGGAGAAAATCAGCCCCCTGAAAGGGCTCAAACGCATTTTCTCCAGCAAGGGGCTGTTTGAGCTGTTTAAGGCGCTCGCCAAAATCATCGTCGCCGGGCCGATGGCGTACCTCGTCGTCCAGCGGCACCTCGGCGAAATCCTCGTTCTGCACACGCTGCCGCTCCCCACCATCCTGGACGCCGCCACTGCCTGGATCGTGTCGCTCCTCGCGCACATGCTCGTCGCCCTCACGGCGCTCTCGATCGCCGACTTTGCCTTCGAGAAGTGGAAGTACAAGGAGGACCTGAAGATGAGCAAAAAGGAACTGGAGGAAGAAAAGAAACGCCAGGAAGGCGACCCGCACGTCAAAAACCGCCGCCGCGAGCAGGCCATGGAGATGGCGCGCCGCCCGCGAATGGACCACGCCGTGCTCAACTCCGACGTCGTGATCACCAACCCGACGCACTACGCCGTCGCGCTCAGCTACGACCCCGGCGAGGCCCCGGCCCCCCGCGTCATGCTGAAGGGCATGCGCAAGCGGGCGCTTCGCATCCGTGAGCTCGCGGACCGGTTCGACGTCCCCATCGTCGAGGAGCCGCCCCTGGCACGTGCCTTGTATGCTGCCAATGTAGAGGAGCGCGAGCAAATTCCGCAGGAGCTCTATCAGGCGGTCGCCACCATCCTCGCCGAGATTTATCGGCAGCGCGGCTCGCGACTTTAATTCGACCCTTTCACCTTGACATCCCCCCGGTTTGTCTTCCCTGGCCTCCACGCAGGATCTTCCGTCGTCGGCATTAAAACCCTTCAACTTGGCGAACAGCGAGTTCGTCGTGGCCGGCAGCGTGATCCTGATCCTGTTCGTCATGGTCGTGCCGCTGCCCACGTTCATGCTCGACCTGCTGCTGGCGACGAACATTGCGCTGAGCCTGGGGGTGCTGCTCACCGCCTTCTACGCGAGCCGTCCGCTCGACTTCGCCATCTTTCCGGGCCTCTTGCTCGTCACCACGCTCTTCCGGCTCTCGCTCAACGTGGCCTCCACACGGCTCATCTTGAGCGAGGCCGATGCCGGGGAGCTCATCTCCGCGTTCGGTAACATCGTGGTGAGTGGCAACTACGTGGTGGGGACGATCATCTTTCTCGTGCTTGTCGTCATTAACTTCGTGGTGATCACGAAGGGGTCGACCCGGATCGCCGAGGTCGGGGCCCGCTTCACGCTGGACGCGCTGCCCGGCAAGCAGATGGCCATCGACGCCGACCTGAACGCCGGCCTCATCGACGAGCGCGAAGCGAAAAAGCGCCGCGAAGAGATCACGCAGGAAGCCGACTTTTACGGCGCCATGGACGGGGCGAGCAAGTTCGTCCGCGGCGACGCGATCGCCGCGCTCGTCATTACCGCGATCAATATCATCGGGGGGCTTATCATCGGCGTGGCGCAGCGCGGCATGACGTTCGGCGACTCGGCGAGCACGTACACCATCCTGTCGATCGGCGATGGGCTCGTCTCGCAGATCCCGGCCCTGCTCATCTCCACGGCCGCGGGCATCATCGTCTCGCGTGCCAGCGGGGACACCATGCTCGCCCTGGAGGTGCGCAACCAGCTCTTCGACCGGCCGTATCCGCTGCTGATTACCGGCAGCTTTCTCGCCGCCCTCGGGCTCGTGCCCGGCCTGCCGGTGCTTCCGTTCTTCTTGCTGGCCGCCGGCACGTCGTACCTCGGCTGGAACCGGCTGCAAGCCGATCAGGCCCAGGCCGAAGAGCTGGCCCTCCAGGAAGATCAAGCGCAGGAAGAACTGGAGCCCTCGACCGAGCCCACCGACCTGCTGCTCGTCGACCCGCTGGAGCTGGAGATCGGTTACACGCTGATCTCCATCGTGGACCCCGACCAGCAGGGCGACCTGTTGGAGCGCGTGAAGACGCTTCGCAAGCAGCTCAACTCGCGCTCGAACTGGGCGTCGTCATTCCGCCGGTGCGTATTCGCGACAACGCCGGCATGGAGTCGAACCGCTACGTCATCAAGCTGCGCGGCAACCCGATCGGCGCGGGCGAAGTCTTCCCGAACTACCACCTGGCGCTCCTCCCTGAAGATACCGACGAGGCCCCGCCCGGCATCCGCACCGAAGACCCCACGTTCGGTCTGCCGGCCGTGTGGGTGAACGAGCGCGACCTGTCGAGCGCCGAGCGCATGGGCATCACCATCGTGGAAGCCCCCGCCGTCATTACGACGCACCTCCACGAAGTACTGCGCAAGAACGCCCATCGCCTCCTCGACCGGCAGGAGGTCAAGAAGTTGGTCGACAAGGTGCAGGAAGAGGCACCCGCCCTCATCGACGAGCTCATGCCCGACCTGCTCTCGCTGGGTCAGATTCAGAAGGTGCTGAAGCGCCTCCTGCGCGAACGCG